>NZ_PJQQ01000019.1:0-113257 GCF_002858665.1 Pseudomonas sp. FFUP_PS_473 | reverse complement strand
CGCTGACGACTCATGGCACCTCCTATTTGGGCCTCATTATGAGGCTTGGAGGTGTCTACGAAACCAGGGGCGATTCACAATGAACCCCTTGCATTGCGACATCGACCGCCTCGATAAGAATCTCCGCATGCTCTTTCGTAAACGCCAATAGCGGTCGTATCTTGAGCACGTTTTCGAGCGGGCCGGCGGCACTAATCAGCACCCCATGCTCACGCATTGAGTTGACGATCTTGCGAGCCTGCTCGGCTGCAGGTCTCTTCGTCGCACGGTCAGTGACGAGCTCAACACCGAGGAACATGCCAGCCCCCCTGACGTCACCGATCATTTCATGGCGCTCCGCAAGCTTTGTCAGGCCACTCAGCAGATAACCGCCAATGTCATGCGATCTCTGCTGCAGATGTTCTTCCTGGATGACGTCCAGGACAGCTTGGCCTGCTGCACACGAGACTGGGTTGCCTCCAAAAGTATTGAAGTAGCGCATGTTCTTTCCGAAGTCATCAACTACCTCAGAGCGTCCAACGATACCGGCTATGGGCTGACCATTACCCATGGGCTTACCGAGCGTGACAATATCCGGACGCACGTTATGCCTCGAAAAACCCCACATGTTCAGACCGGTACGAGCAAAGCCTGGCTGTACCTCATCTGCGATGTACAACATTCCTTCTGCCTGGGCCAATGCAACACCTTCAGCGAGGAAACCAACTGGCCCCGGCAGGACACCGTCGCTGGAGAAGATGCCATCCAGCAAAATAGCCGCGGGACGGATACCGTGCGCGTTCAAGTCATCGATCGCGGCACGTACGTCTGCGGCGAAAATCGACGCCACGTTTTCGGCCCCCAGACGGTAAGCGTCAGGTGCGCGAACGGTACGGACATGCTCCGGGAGCACCATGCCGCGACCGAGCGACGGCGATAGCTCGGCTATATCTCCAGTTACACCGTGGTAGGCAAATTGGGTGATGATGACGCCGGTACCGCCTGTGTACTGCTTGGCGATCCGAAGGGCGAGGTCATTCGCTTCACTCCCGGTACACGTGAACATGACTCGATCCAAGTCACCAGAGAATGTGCCCAACAGCTGTTCGGCATAATCGAGAATCCCCTCTTGCAGGTAGCGGGTATGCGTGTTCAGCAGAAGTGACTGCCGATACATTGCCTCAACCACTCGGGGATGGCAGTGACCAATGGAAGCGACGTTGTTATAGGCATCCAGATAACGACGGCCCTGCTCATCGTAGAGCCAAACGCCCTCCCCTCGAACGGTATGGAGCGGTCGTTCGTAGAAAAGACGGTACGCAGGGCCCAACAGACGCTCGCGGCGTTCAATCAAGCGTCGTTCCGTTTCCGAAAGCCGGGTTGCGTCCTCTGAAGTGAAACCGTTGATCATGCTCATGCTTTGACCTCTCGCAGGCACGCTGAAGAAATTCGATCTTCAATTTCAGATCGAGACAGAGACGACATTGCCTTCAAATTTGCCCACGCGCGCTGGGCGTTTCGAAGGATGTACTTGCGATTCTCAGGATGGAGCTCGGCGCGCCATGAGTTGATGCAAAGGGCCAATGCCAACCGCGTGGCCAGCAGCTCCGGCAGCAGCGCCAACTCATCATGCGTAAGCCGATTGTGCTGGTGGTAAGCGCCAATGACATCCAATGCCGGCTCCAGGACATCTCCGACCTGCCCAAGGTGGTATGAAGCGGCAACCGCTACTTCGTTGACCAATGGTGCGTACACCATGTCACCGAAATCAAGGATGCTCCGCAGCACATTAGGGCTCTTGGCATCCACGATAATGTTGTGCGGGTTCGTGTCATTGTGAATAACTTGCTTTCGGAGCCGAGGGATCCGGGGCAAGACGACGGATTCGTACAGGTCAAGACTTTGCTCGACCATGCTTCGCTCCTGACCAGGCTCGATGTGAATCAGGAGCGGTCGAAGGTGCGGGGCATGCTGCATGTCCCAGAGCAGAGCATGCCCGGCGGCCGGATGAGTGAAACCTTCCAGCGCTACGTCAAGCCGAGCAATGGACTGCCCAATGACTCGGCGAAACGCCGTTGTGGTGTGACTCACACAATTAAGAGGCATACCGTCTTCAAAAGACAGGAGTCGAGCTAGCATGCGCTGCCCATCAATCTCAACAGAGGTGGCGTATTGGCCCTCAAGTGACGGATGCACGCGTTGAACCGGAAGCTCGGGATCTCGACGCTCGATTCTTCGCATCGCCTGGTTGTGGAAGTCGACCACATCGGGGTTCTCAAGCGGATGGGAGAGCTTGAACAAACGAGATGACCCGTCTTCAAGAATCACGCGGAAATTGAGGTCTCGCTCTCCGCCCAATTTTTCGAGCTTGCCGCTTAAACCAAATTGCTGCTGGAGCACTGCGGACGCTTGTGCATCAGTAACCAGAGCTGGAGCAGCTTCCAGTAAGCTGTCATCAACAGCTAAATTTTCAAGTGGCATGACTCACGTCCTCATCCGGCTTTCGAATGGCGCCCCTGTTTCCAAGGGCACCATGCATCACTTATTGACCCAAGCGTTGAATCGCTCCTCCAGATCTTCACCATGATCGATCCAAAACTCGGCGTCGGTAGCCCGGGCGTTTTTTAGATTTTCGGGTGCAGTCGGGAGTTTTTCGCCAACACGTTTATCTACCAAGCTCATCGCGTTTGTGTTGCTGGGCCCATAGGGAATGGCTTCGACGTAATTCTTCTGTTGAACAGGCTCGCTAGCGAAGGCGATGAAGCTCTCTGCCAATTCCTTTTTCGGAGATCCTTTCACGATCGCCCAGTGGTCGAGGTCGTAAAGGCTTCCATTCCATTGCATTGCAAATGACTGGCCTTCCTCTTGGGCAGAGGTGACACGACCGTTGTAGGCGGAGGTCATGACCACGTCACCGGCTACCAGCCATTGCAGAGGCTGCGCGCCGGAATCCCACCATTGGATGTTGGATTTGATTTCGTCGAGCTTTTTGAAAGCGCGTTGAATACCCGCTTCAGTGCCGAGAAGCTTGTAGATGTCTTGGTTGCTTACTCCGTCCGCAAGCAGCGCGAACTCCAGCGTAAATTTCGCTCCGCGACGAAGGCCTCGCTTACCGGGATATTTTTTCATGTTCCAAAAGTCGGCCCAACCTTGCGGGCTAGAGGCTAGCTTCTTGGGATCATAGGTCAGCACAGTCGACCAGATGAAAATGCCGACGCCACAGTCGCTGACAGCGGCAGGAATGAAATCCTCCTTCTTCCCTATCCGGCTCCAGTCCAAGGGCTCGAACAACCCCTCACTGCAACCACGGATGAGCTCAGGAGATTCGACCTCCACAACATCCCAACTGGTTTTACCGGTGTCGGCCATCACCTTGATCTTAGCCATTTCGCCATTGTAGTCATCAGCCGTTATGGTCGCGGCGCTCTTGGCTGTGAAGGGTTTGTAGAACGCCTTTTCTTGAGCCTGGCGATTGTTCCCGCCAAAGGAAACCACGGTTAGCTTTTCAGCGGCACTCAGCGGGCCTGCAATTGTTCCAAGCAAAAGTACAGCTGCGATTTTCTTATTCATGCGTCTCTCCAGGTCAGCTACGGGTCGTGGGCAGCTTTAAAGGGATGGCAGTTTTCTTGTAGTGGCAGCAATCGATCGAATGTGACGCTTCCCCCGGTGGGGACAGAATTCATTAAAACACATAATAAATATGATGCATCATATTTTGCGCTACACTTGTTCTCACCACTGAGAGGGATCCCGCCATGACCGATCAACGTACTCTGCTTCTCACCGGTGCGAGCCGTGGCATAGGCCATGCGACCGTGAAACATTTCAGCGCCGCGGGTTGGCGAGTCTTTACCGCTTCGAGGCAGGATCTGGGCGAAGGCTGCCCATGGGCCGAAGGGATGGCCAACCACATTCACCTCGACCTCGGGAACGTGGAGGATGTACAGAGCAGACTGCCGGAAATAAGAGAGAAGCTCGGTGGCCGACTGGATGCCCTGGTTAACAACGCCGGCATTTCACCAAAAGGCTCAGATGGGGAGCGGCTAGGGGTTTTGGAATCCGACTATTCGACCTGGCTGAACGTTTTCAATGTGAACATCTTCTCGACAGCACTGCTGGCTCAGGGGCTTTTTGAGGAGCTCAAGAGGGCAAAAGGCTCAGTAATTAACGTCACCTCCATTGCGGGTTCGCGCGTCCACCCGTTTGCAGGTGTCGCTTACGCCTGCTCGAAAGCGGCGCTATCCGCCCTGACTCGTGAGATGGCACATGACTTCGGGCCTCACGGTGTTCGCGTAAACGCAATCGCTCCCGGGGAGATCGATACCTCCATCCTCTCCGCCGGCACCGAGCTGATAGTTGAGCGATCGATTCCAATGAAACGCATGGGTAAGCCAGAGGAAGTCGCCGCACTTGTGCATTTCCTCTGCACGCACGGCGCTTCGTATATCAATGGCGCAGAAATTCACGTAAACGGTGGGCAACATGTCTGAGTTACTCGATAATCGCTGCCGGTAGCCTCCCCTATCCAGCCGGGCATGTGCCGCACACGAGTACGCGATGAATTACCCTATTGAGAACCTAAAACGCTCCTATCTTGGCAGCGGTATCTATGGCTTGCTACGGGAAGCTTTGATCACAGGCCGCTTCCAGCCTAACGACCGGCTACGCATACGCGATCTTGCTGAACAATTAGGTACGAGTGTCACGCCTGTTCGGGATGCCATTCTTCAATTGGCGAAGGAGCAGGCTCTTGTTCTCAAGACGCCGAGAGACATTCGCGTCCCAGTACTGACCTCCAAGCAGTACCTGGAAATCAGAAGCATTCGGCTCTCGCTCGAAGGATTGGCAGCCGAAACCGCCGCGTCCTTAGCGACCCCGCAGCAGTTGATACGGCTGGAAACCTGCATTCAAAACAACCTCGCAGCGATTAAAGGCAATGACTTGACGTCAGCATTGACCTTCAATCACGAGTTTCACTTCAGCTTGACGGAAATCGCTGATATGCCGGTACTTGCAAGCCTGCTGGACGGCTTGTGGATGCGTACTGGGCCGCTGATTGCTCGCGCCTATGGAAGCTTCAACGAGCGCATGGCGATTGACCATCACTGGGATGTACTCGACGCGCTCAAGAAACGGGATGGCGCTAGAGCTCGCAAGGCAATCTGCAGTGACATTCTTGATGGGAGTCAGAAAATGTTGGAATACGTTCAACTTGAGCATGATTGAATACCCTGCGTCTGTTGAGGCTGGGTTTTGGCAACGTTACCGGGGCGTTGGCCACGATGGATGACAACATAAATGCGGTGCGCATTGGGATAGCTGACATCCTGTACGTGCGAGTTCGTGCCTGATGCAATCGTCGTAGTAAGCGCTGAAGTCGAAACGTGCCAAGTCACGATGCATGGATAGCTTGGCCACGTCCATCTGATGGCTCAAATAGCTGCGGTCGCTAAAAATAGAAAACCCCTGAAACCATTAGGAGTCAGGGGTTTAGAAGTAGTGGTGCCCAGAGACGGAATCGAACCGCCGACACGGGGATTTTCAATCCCCTGCTCTACCGACTGAGCTATCTGAGCCGCAGCGAAATTAAACGTTTTTACGGCTGGGGCGTCAAGCACGAAATCAAAAAAAATCAACTAAATCCTATGCTTAGGATTTTCCGTAATGTGGAAAAGCCACGAAGCTATTAGCGCTAAATAAAGCTGATGCCTCTCTCGCAAGGTCGCGAACACGATGAACAATTGAGCCTGATCACACTCAATTGAACACCCAGAGCACGCGGGTGAGCGCGTCCGTCAGGTTGGCATAACGGAAGCTTGCATGGGGTTGTAGCTGAAAACTATCGTTTGCGTAGAGCGTCACGGGATCGCCCTCATCCAGCCAGACGGTCAGCTCGCCTTCAAGCACGAAGCAGCCCTGCTCCGAACTGTCGTCCAGGTACTCTTCCCCACTGGTTGCCCCAGGCTCAAGACGGCTGTCAAGCATGGAGAAGCCTCCAGCTATCGTGGGCGAGACCAGGACATCGGTAATACCACCTCCGAAATACAGCGTACGACGTTCATGCGGACGCGTTACCCAACTAAGGTCACGGGGCTTGTTCAGGTTGTAAAAATAGGCTGTTGATACACCGAGTGTTTCGCTGATAGCCGTCAGGTCCGCCACGGTTGGACGCGACACACCCCGTTCAACCTGGGAAAGAAAGCCAACCGATCGGCCAATGCGTTGAGCCAGCTCGCCCAGCGTCAGCCCTTTGAATTTGCGCAAGTCGCGAATAAGTATCGCCAGGCCTTCAACTTCTTCGTGCATTTTCATCATTAAACCCATAGATCAAAAAAGTGCATGCGCTGAAAAGCCCTTGCTCAACGCCTCAAAAACCGACAACACGAATGCTTGCGCCTTATTGTCCAGGACACGGTTCACATACGTGTCAATCAACACCGGAGCTGCCGAAATTTTTGTGAAACGTGAGGGTAGAGAGCAGAGGAGATAGAACCCATCGCCCCCAAAGCGCTGCGCAGAGGTCGGCCAGGCAAGATGTCAGTATCGCGAGCAGCATGCTGTGAAGCGAGCTTGTGGGCCATGGTTAAGCGCAGCTGTAAAATTATTTAGTTATTTTCATGAAAAAATACATGAATAATTTCACAAATCAAGCGCGTCACGAAACTCGGCCGCAGCGTCGAGCGGTGCACGTTGTCGCTAGCGGGGCAAAACCCTGACGATGTACCAGGGCAAGTCAAGATCAAGGGCTCTGAAGGGTGATTCCTTTCAGCGACTGAGCGCAAAGCGAGCACCTCGGCATGAGTCTGCAGACTGTCAGCAGAATCATGCCGAGCTGCTATGTGTTAATGGATAGCCTGATAGGTCAGGTCCAGGCACTTGCGCGCCTTTTCCACCAATTCGTCGATCTCTTCAATGCTGATCACCAGCGGTGGTGCGATGATCATGGTGTCGCCCACCGCGCGCATGATCAGGCCGTTGTCGAAACAGTGCTGGCGGCAAACCATGCCGACACCCTTGCCTTCGTAACGCGCCCGCGTGGCCTTATCCTTCACCAGCTCGATCGCACCAAGCATGCCCAGGCCGCGCACTTCGCCCACCAGCGGGTGGTCAGCCAGTTCACGCAGGCGTTTTTGCAGATACGGCGCGGTCACTTCGCGAACCTGCTCGATAATCTTCTCTTCTCGCAGGATACGCAGGTTTTCCAGGCCCACCGCCGCCGCTACCGGGTGGCCGGAATAGGTGAAGCCGTGGTTGAAGTCGCCGCCTTCGCTGATCACCTTGGCCACTTCGTCACGCACGATCACACCGCCCATGGGGATGTAACCGGAGGTGAGGCCCTTGGCGATGGTCATCAGGTCGGGCTTGAGGCCGTAGTAGTCAGAACCAAACCACTGACCGGTACGGCCAAAGCCGCAGATCACTTCGTCGGCGACAAAGAGGATGTCGTACTTGGCGAGGATTTCCTTGACCTTCGGCCAGTAGGTCTGCGGCGGGATGATCACGCCGCCGGCGCCCTGGATCGGCTCGGCGATAAAGGCGGCGACATTGTTCTCGCCGACTTCCAGAATCTTCTTCTCCAACTGCTCCGCCGCCCACACGCCGAACTCAGCTTCGGTCATGTCGCCGCCTTCGCCGAACCAGTAAGGTTGCGGGATGTGCACGATATCCGGGATCAGGCCGCCCTGCTGGTGCATGCCGGCCATGCCGCCAAGGCCCGCGCCAGCCACGGTGGAGCCGTGGTAGCCGTTGATGCGGCCAATGATGACCTTCTTGTCCTTCTTGCCCTTGATCGCCCAGTAATGGCGAACCAGGCGCAATACGGTGTCGTTGCCTTCGGAGCCGGAGCCAGTGAAAAACACATGGCTCATACCTTGCGGGGCCACATCGGCAATCGCCTTGGCCAGTTCCAGCGCTGGCGGGTGCGCGGTCTGGAAGAACAGGTTGTAGTACGGCAGTTCCTTCATCTGCCGGCTGGCCACCTCGGCCAGTTCGTCACGACCGTAGCCGACTGCCACGCACCACAGGCCAGCCATGCCATCGAGAATCTTGTTGCCTTCGCTGTCCCACAGGTACACGCCCTTCGCCGAGGTGATGATGCGTGGGCCTTTCTCGGCAAGTTGTTTGACATCGCTGAAGGGTGCCAGATGATGATCACGGCTCATCGCTTGCCAGGCAAGCGTTTGCGAATTCTTTTCACTCATCTACTTCTCTCCATCAAAATACGCAGCTTGGCTGCGTGGGCATTTTTTTATATTGATAACGGCCAGTTTTCAGGCGGACTTCAGCATCAGTTGGCGCAGTACCGAGCGTTGCCGACAGGCTTTTCCAAATGACTGGAAGATCGTTAGGTAATGCGGGTTTTCAAGTACCTGAAACTCTGGATGCCATTGAACGGCCAGGGCAAAACCCTTGCTGTTTTCAACCGAGATCGCTTCCACCAATCCATCGGGTGCGCGTGCTTCCACTCTTAGCCCAGGCGCCAGTGCATCAATGCCCTGGCCATGTATGGAATTGACATCGATGATCGGCGGCAAGCCCATGCGATCCATCACGCCGCCCGGCTGTATATGCATCTTGTGGCGTGGGCCATATTGCTTTTCCATGGGTTCACCCTTGACCTCACGATGGTCCATGAACAAACCGGTCTCATGAACTTTCTGGTGGAGGGTGCCTCCCAGCGCCACATTCATCTCCTGAAAGCCACGGCAAATACCGAGCACCGGAACACCCGCCGCGATAGCCGCACGCATGAGTGGCAAGGTCGTGGCATCACGCGCTGGGTCGTGATGGCTGCCCGGCGCACTGGCCGGACCGTTGTAATGGAACGGTTCTATATTGGATGGCGAGCCGGTGAAGATCAGCCCATCCACCAGGTCAATGATGTCGGCGGTATCCATCAGGTCGGCGAGACTGGGAATCACAATCGGCAAACCGCACGCCGCCTTGCTCGCAGCACGGGCATACTTCTCACTGATGGTCTGGGTAGCATGCAGCTCAATTTCGCTGGTGCATGCAGTGATGCCGATAACTGGCACACGTGGCATATCATTCTCCGGCAAATCAATCTTTCGAGTTGTATTCAAACGTGTAGGTAGAGCGTGCGGCGTAACGAGAGCATCAGGACTTACAAAAACCAGCGATATTCGCGCGCATTGATTTCATTCAGAAAATCCAGTTGCTCCTGGCGCTTGTTTTCGCAATAGACCATCACGAACTCACTGCCCAGCCCTTCATTGATCACCGGATGGTGGCGCATGGCAGCCACTGCACTCAGCGCATCCTTGGGGAAGTCGATGCCGCTCTGGCGGTTGTCGTTCAGCGGCGCAATGGGTTCGACGCCGCGATCCAGGCCGTGCTCCATCCCCGTCAGAATGGCCGCCAGTACCAGATATGGGTTGGCATCGGCGCCAGCCAGCCGGTGTTCGATACGCAGGTTGCGCGGGTCGGACTCGGGAATGCGAATGCACGCGTCTCGGTCTTCAAAGCCCCAGCTAGCAAGGCTTGCAGCGTTGACCATCGCGCCGTAGCGGCGGTAGGCGTTGTGGTTGGGCGCGAAGATAGGCATGCAATGGGGCAGCAATTCCAGGCAACCCGCCACCGCATGGCGCAGGTTGCGCTGTTCGAAGCGTGCCAGGAGGTTGTTTCCGGCCTCGTCGTACAGGCTGACATGTACATGCATCCCACTGCCCGGAGCGTCCAGATAAGGCTTGCTCATGAAGCTGGCGCGATAGCCGTGTTTCATCGCAACGCCGCGGGTACTGCGACAGAACAGCGCCGACCAGTCCGCCGCACTCAGGGCATCATCACTGTGAGAGAAGTTGATTTCGAATTGGCCAGGGCCCAGTTCTGCCGTAATGACATTCGCCGGCACGCCCTGCTCGTTGGCGACATCGACCATTTCGTGCAGTACCGACGAAAAACGCGACAGTCGTTCGATATGCATGTTCGGCTGGTCGTCTTCATCATCGGTCGACGTATCGCGTGGGAACTGTGGCAGGCCGTCCTTAAGCTTGCGATCGAACAGGTAGAACTCAAGTTCGAAGGCAACCACCGGGCGCACGCCACGTCGGGCAAGGCGTTCGATCACACGGGCCAGCACTTCACGGGGCTCGAACTCGATAGGCTTCGAGGTGCCGTCCGAAGTGATCAGCATCTGCGCGATCACGTCCTTTTCCCAGCGCACCGGTTTCAACGTACCCGGCACCAGGCGCCGTGATGCATCCGGGTCGCCATCGGCAAAGCAATAGTCGCCAATATTGTACAGGCCGCCCTGGGTACCCAGCAGTACACAGTTCTGAGGCAACTTCAGGGGTGCACCCGCTGCGACTTTCTCAAGCATATCCATGGGGTAGCGCTTGCCATAGAAGTGCCCGGGAATATCCAGCGCAATCAAGTCCACGTAACGAACTTCAGGGTACTTCGCTCGAAAAGAGCGCACTTCAGTCAGCAGATCCGGAAAGATGGCACTCATCTTCTTTTCCTTGTGAGGTGAACGAATTCAATTGAATACCCAGAACACGCGGGTGAGGTTGTCCGTCAGGTTGGCGTAACGGAAATGCGTGTGGGGTTGCAGCTGGAAGCTGTCGTTTGCATGGAGTGTCACGGGGTCGGCGTCTTCCAGCCAAACCGTCAGTTCGCCTTCGAGCACGAAACAGCCCTGCTCAGAACGGTCGCTCAGGTACTGATCGCCACTGGTGGCACCCGGCTCAAGACGGCTGTCGAGCATGGAGAAGCTGCCAGTAATACGAGGCGAGGCCAGTACATCGGTAATACCTGAGCCGAGGTACAGTGTGCGCCGCTCATGGGGGCGAGTAACCCAAGTGATGCCACGGGGCTTACTCAGGTTGTAAAAGTACGCGGTCGATACACCGAGTGTTTCGCTGATAGCCGTGAGGTCCGCCACTGTCGGGCGCGACACCCCCTGTTCAACCTTGGAAAGAAAGTCATCCGAACGATCGACACGTTCAGCCAATTCGCCCAGTGTCAGGTTCTTGAATGTGCGCAGATCGTGGATAAAGATCGCCAGGCCTTCGACTTCTTCGTGCATATTCATTGTTCAGGAGCATGCCGTGAAAATATTTGAGTTATTTTTCATGAAAAAATACATGAAAAATTTCACAGGTCAAGTCGAACGCTGAATTTGGCCGGACCATTGGTCAAGGCAGGTGCTGGCGCAGCAGCAAGCGCTGGGTGAAATCCAGCGCCAGCTACTCAGGTCATAGGGTTTGATTCAAACGAAGGGGACGGAGCAAAAGCTCACGCTGAAGAGGCAGGCCAAGCGGTCGCTGCGTCTTGGAAACGTCATGTTCTAGCGTCTGTCACGGGGCATCAAAGCAGCCTGTAAATCTCGGAAACCACCAGCATCGTTGCGTCTTCGAGCGTTCCTTCATTGCGGCACAGAAACCAGCCGTGATCGGCAATCGCTCGCTCGAACGCCTTGGTACTCGCGACCTGCTCCTCCTGGGTATGGAGCAGCGTACTGCTCAGCCCACGCGACCGTGCCGCTGCCCTCGCCCATGAGATATCAGGGGCGGTGACAACCCCTACATGCAGGTCTGGCACTCGCACGTTTCGCTCAATGTTCAACTGCAGAATCTCTGCAAACGGGACTATCCGGCGAAACGCGGCATCCGACGGGTACCAGCGATCGATCAAGATGATGCTGTCCGGTGGCTGTTTAACCAGCACGTGCTGGGAAATCCAGGTACGGCTATCAGCAAAGCGTTCACAAACCCCCAACTCCAAATCCCGGCTGGGATTTCTGACGAGCGTGTTAACGAGGGCCATCGTTTCACCCCTGTAGGGATCGCTTTTTTTCTCGCAAAGTCGGATCACCTTCTTGTTGTCCGCCCTCAGCACTTTCGTAACGGCCTCCAACAGTGTGGTTTTGCCGGTCCCCTTGGGCCCATCCAGAGAAATAAATAACTGACGATTCATTCTTCACATAACGAGTGATATACGTCTTTTCCAAGACTCGAATCGCACAATAGCATTTTGCTTCCTTGACCATTGGATATAAGCAGTGAGGGCTGTCAGGTAAAACACTGCGATCGGGCGCAGCTTTGCCCAAGGGAAGTCATCTAGCCCGCGCGATCTGGTGCATAGGCTAACACCCTGCTGTTTTACCCTCTTGACCAAACAGTGATTCGATTTGCTCACCCTTGATCAGCACAGCACTGTTTTCTGACGCTCAACACGTCCAGCAATATAAACGAAACCATACTTTCGTTTTCATTGAATATCCGGCTCAAATCGTAAAAACGAAGCTATGGCTTAGTTTTCCTTGACTTCATGGGTTTCGCCCACATAATCGCAGTCATAGCTTCGTTTTTACTGACAGCCAGACAGGTTGACCACACCATGAGCGCGCTCGTACAGATCCATACCCCTGATGACTTGGGGAAGGCGGTACGCAAGGTTCGAAAGGCCCAAGGCATCACTCAGTCAGATCTGGCATTGATCGCTGGGAAGAGTCACGTATTGCTGAGAGATATCGAGACAGGAAAAGGCACTGTCTCTCTGGCCAGCGTTCTGCTCGTGATGCAGGAGTTAGGCATACGCCTCTACATGGATATACCCGGAAAATGAGAACACTCGAGGTTGTCATCAACGCGAATCACGTCGCGACGTTGAGAGATACCGCAGGCGTCTGGAGCCTTGAATACACCCCTGAATGGATTGCCAGCGCCGACGGTTACGACCTGTCTCCCGCCCTTGCAAGAGCAAAGGGCGTGATCGTTGATGGTTCTTCAGAGCGCCCTGTTCAATGGTTCTTCGACAACCTGCTACCTGAGGAGCAGGCGCGCTCATTACTGGCCAGCGATGCAAAAATCGAATTTTCGGATGCCTTTGGCCTGCTTGGCTATTACGGGGCCGAGTCCGCCGGCGCAGTGACGTTGCTCAACGACCCACACTTGCCAGCGGAGGGTGGGCTCAGACCGCTCCCCGATACAGAACTCAGCGAAAGGATTCGCAATCTACCACGCGTTGCATTGACCACCGGCGCCCCGAAGCGCATGTCGCTGGCCGGCGCACAGCACAAGCTGGCTGTCGTGCTGGAAAATGGCAAGCTGTTTGAGCCTATGGGCAGTACCCCCTCCACCCATATCCTCAAGCCTGATCACTCTCAGCGCGATCTGTATGACGCAACTGCCGTCAACGAGTGGTTTGTGATGAGCATTGCCCAGGAAGTAAAGCTGGGCGTTCCGGCGGTGTACATTCGTCGTGTGCCTGAACCGGTGTACCTGATTGAGCGGTTTGACCGCCGACGGGTGAACAATCGGCTAGAGCGGGAACACGTGTTGGATGCCTGCCAGATGCTGGGGTTGGATAAAAGCTTCAAGTATCAGCAGGCGACGCCTGAAACGTTGCGAAAAATCCTGGGCCTCGTGCGGAACGTTGCGCAGACGCGGATACAGTTGTTCAAGTGGTTGGTCTTCAACATCCTGGTTGGCAACAATGATGCCCACCTGAAAAATCTCTCATTTTTCGTGCGTGCGGACTCCTACTACCTTGCCCCTCACTACGACCTCTTGTGCACGGCGGTCTATGGAGAGTCCGCAGCACCTTGGCTAGAGGCCGAACTGGTGTGGAAGCCAGAGGGTATCCGTACGCATGCGGAGGTCACCAGGGCCGGTGTTATCAGCCTGGGTGAAGCCATTGGCGTGAACAAAGCCCTGGCAACCAAGATCATCAATGAACTGGCCGAAGGTGTGAGCAACGCAGCCAGCACAATTCTGAACGAATACGCTCATGCAATGAATGCCGGTGAGAGCAGGCTTGTCAGGCGAATCGTTCATGGTGTGATCGCTGACATGGTGCGACAGCTGAAGGATTGATCGGGATATCTGTGAAACCAATTGCAGTAGCTACCATTAGACATTGCACATCCTTGCCGACGGCGATGCATTGCAGCTCGGCAAAGGCACGGACCTTCACTTAGCTGTCGTTCACTTTATAACCTGAGGGCGGAGTCAAGCATGCTGTACTTTCAGGAAATGCTGGGCACCGCCGTGTTTGCCATTACCGGGGTGTTGGCGATCCATAAGGTTGGTGTCGATTTGTTTGGGGCCGTGGTCCTGGGCATCATCACGGCAATTGGGGGTGGCACCCTTAGAGACCTGTTGCTCGATCAACCGATATTCTGGATTGCAGATTTCAACTACATCTGGGTTGCCTTGTTCGCAGCGCTGCTGGCTTTTTTTCTCACCAAGCGACTGCAACGACGCTATCGTCTGTTGCTCTACCTTGATGGCTTGGCGGCTGCCCTCTTTGGGTTGGTCGCTACCGAGAAAGTGCTGGGACTGCATCTTGCTGCGCCGCTGGCGGTGATGATGGGCCTGTTGACCAGTATTGGAGGTGGTATCGCGCGTGATGTTCTGGCCGCAAGACCCTCGCTGCTGATCTCACGTGAGATCTACGCCACGCCGATCCTGTTTGGGTGCAGCCTTTATGTCCTGCTGCGCAGTGCATTTCCGTCGATCTGGATTGCCGGTTGGGTGGCCTTGATATTCACCTCGGGCTTGAGGTTTCTCGCCATCTACAAGGAACTGCAAATGCCCGCGATTTTCTCCACCAAGCAAGGGTAAGGACTGGCCCAAGGTCGTGACCGCTCACACGTAACGTGCGGCCTTTCTCGAGATCCGGCGTCGACTCCAGTACTTGCGAAACTCTTCAAGCCCGATCAGCGCCAGCACGAACGGTATTAACAACAGCCACACCTGCCAGGAAACCGGGCTGGTTCCCAGCAACTGGTTGCCCCAAGGGGTATAGGCGAACACCAGGATCAGCAAGACCTCGAGCATGACACCCCAGGTTATCAAGCGGTTCCCCCGCAGCCCTGTTTGCAGGCAAGACCGGCTTGCGCTACGGCACATGAAGACATTGACGATCTGCAACACGACGATTGCGACCATGCTGGCCGTGGTTCCCTGCAAGTAGAGCGCATCGCTGGAAGGCAGTGCCTGCCCCCACGTCCACCCTCCCCGCGTCAGCACAAAAAAGAACGCTGCCAATGTGCCAAGCGCTTCAACAAGCCCGAGAACCAGATAGCCTCGTAACGCCAAGGCCAGATTGAACAGACGTTGCTTGGGAGGGCGTGGTGGCCTGCGCATGATATCCGCGTCCGCCCGCTCTACCCCAAGCCCCAGCGCGGTCAATGAGTCGGTCCCCATGTCGATGGCCAGCATCTGCAGCGGCGTGATTGCCAGCGGAACCCTGGCAAGTGCGAAACACAGATAGGGGATCAGCTCAGCCATGTTGTGGGCCAGGATATAGGTCAGGAACTTGCGGATGTTGTCGAAGACTGCCCGGCCTTCAGCGATGGCGGAAACGATGCTCGCAAAGTTGTCGTCCAGCAGCACCATGTCGGCCGCTTCCCTGGCGACATCGGTTCCCGATACGCCCATGGCGATACCGACATGCGCATGCTTGAGCGCCGGCGCATCGTTAACCCCATCCCCCGTGACGGCAACGATCTCGCCCTTGCCTTCAAGCGCCGTGACAATACGCAGCTTCTGATCCGCCGAAATACGTGCACAGATGATTTGCGGTGCATCGAGCGCCAGCAGTAGCTGGGTATGCGACAGGTTCGTGATCTGCTCGCCACTGAGCACCAGCGGCGACGCAATGGTCACAAGGCCAATCTGCCGGGCAATGGCAACCGCGGTGTTAGGATGATCACCCGTGACCATGATGGTTTTGATGCCGGCCTGCCGACAGGCCATGATTGCCGCAGGCACCTCTGGCCTCGGTGGGTCCTGCAGGCCTGCGAGCCCTGCCAGTATCAAGCCTCGCTCACACGGTTCCTGCCCAGGTGGCAACCATCGCCAGGCCAGCGCCAGGACACGCAACCCTCGATCGGCCATGCGTTCTTGCGCGTTGAGAATGTTCGCCCTCAGCTCGCGTGAAAGCGGTTCTGGGCGCTGCAAATTCCAGGTCGACTCGCACAGCGGCAGCAATTTTTCCAATGCCCCTTTGCACAGCAACACCCGCCCTTCGGGGAGGTCATAAATCACCGACATACACATGCGAACGGCGTCGAAAGGCAGCTCGTCGATACGCTGTGCCCCATTCCACGGGGCGATCTGTGGCGCGGCCATGTGCATCAGCGCTTGCTCCATCGGGTCGCCACAGTACGTCGCGGTTTCACCCTGCCCGACAAGGCGCACGTTATGGCAAAGCCCGGCAACCCAGAAAAACGGCAGGTTCGCCTCGCACAATGTCGGTGGCAGGCCTTGCTCGACGTCCGGGTACTCACTGCCGTCCAGCCATAGGGTTTGTACGGTCATGCGGTTTTGCGTCAGTGTCCCGGTCTTGTCGGTACAGATCACCGTCACAGACCCCAACGCTTCCACACACGGCAAGTGTCGAATCAGTACCTGCTGGCGAGCCATGCGCTGAGTAGCCAGCACCAGCGCCAACGTCAGTGTCGGCAAGAGCCCTTCAGGTACCATCGCCACAATCAGGCCGATGGCGAAGATCAAGTCTTCCCAGAACGGAACGCCAAACAGGTTGCCCAGAAAGAAAAACAGCACGCTGATGCCCAATGAAAGTGCCAGGATGCTTCGGCTCAGGCGGATGATCTGAAGACGCAACGGCGACATCTGATCACCGCTGACTTGAGTCAGGTGTGCAATTCGCCCGAACTCGGTGTGGAGCCCCGTGGCAAATACGACGGCAGTGCCTTTACCGGACGTGATGGATGTACCGGCCAGCACGATGTTGCGGGCATGCAGCCGGTCTTCACTGTCGCAGGCAGATGCATCGCGCAGTTCGGCAGTGGCTTCGCCGGTGATCGTGGCGTTGTTGACCCGCATGCCAGAGGCTTCGATCAGCCGACCATCCGCAGGGACACTGTCGCCTTCCGCTAACAGCATCAGGTCCCCGGGCACCAGATCATCAATCATGATCGCTTGAACGGTTCCATCACGTTGTACCTGCACCTGCTGTGGCAACAACTTGACCAAGGCGCTTAAAGCCTTTTCGATGCGGTACTCCTGCCAGTATGAGAACACCCCGCTAATCAGGATGACGGCAACGATAGCCACGCCAAGGCGCCCCATGCCCTCACCGGGTACCTGCCATTCAACGGCAAAGGCCAGCAGTGCAGCAATCCAGAGCACAACGGAGAACAGTTGCGTGAACTCTGCGAGCAATGCCCACAAGCGGTTTCGGCGCTTGGCCGGTGCCACGTGGTTTGGCCCGAACTGCTGCAAGCGCCGCTGTGCCTCGCCAGAAGACAACCCCTGGGCCGTGGTGTGGAGGCTGGCCAGGGCATCGGTAACCGACTGCTGATGTATGTTCATGTGCGTGCCATTGGTGCCGAAAAGGAATGGACCGCTTCAATCACCCCATCAACAGCAAGTTAAGCTCAGGCAGAACTTGAGCTCAGGAATCCCTTGAGCGCCTTCAGCGAGCGGGTATTGAGCACGTCATGTTTTTCCAGCCAGGCACGGCGTGCCTGTGCGACCCCATACTGCAAATAGGCAAAGTCGGCGCTGCGGTGGGCATCCGAGTTGATGCTGATGAGCACACCTTCATCCTTGGCGTACCGGCACTGCAGGTCTAGCAGGTCCATGCGTTGGGGCTGTGCATTGAGCTCAAGGCAGCAGCCACGCTGGCGGGCAGCCTTGATGATTGCGGGCAAATCCAGGTTCAGCGGGTCGCGCTGGTTGATGAGTCGGCATGAGGGGTGCGCCAGCATCGTGAAATAGCGATGATCCATGGCCCGTAACAAGCGTTGGGTCTGCTGGCGCAGTGTCAGGAGAAAATGACTGTGTACTGCGCCAACCACCACGTCCAGCCGGCCCAAGATGTCATCCGGCAGGTCCAGGCTGCCGTCTTCGAGAATGTCCACCTCGATGCCCTTGAGCAGGGTAATGCCCTTCAGACGGGCATTTAGCGCATCAATCTGATCGATCTGCTTGAGCAACCTGTCGACATCCAGGCCATGGGCGACCCTGAGGGATCTCGAATGCTCGGTGATCGCCAGGTACTCCAACCCGGCCTGTTGTGCGGCCAACGCCATCACTTCCAGGCTGTGACTTCCGTCCGAAGCATCGGTGTGGGCATGCAAATCGCCTTTAAGGTCGCCCAACTCAATCAGCTTGGGCAAGGTGCCCGCTTGTGCCGCCGCAATCTCGCCGCGATCCTCACGCAGTTCAGGTGTCATCCATTCCAGCCCCAGCGCCTGATAGACAGCGCGCTCAGTGGCGCTGGCCACGCATTTTCTTGCGCTGAATACGCCGTACTCACTGAGTTTGAGACCTTGCTTTTGGGCCAGCTGGCGAATCGCAATGTTATGCGCCTTGCTGCCAGTGAAATACACCAGGGCTGCGCCATAGGCAGTTGGTTCGACCACACGCAGATCCACTTGCATACCGGTGCCCAGCACCACGCTGGCACGCGTGCGCCCGCGCACCAGCACAGTGGAAACGTCCTGATGCTTGAGCAAATGTGCGGTGACGTCCACCGACCGCGCAGCGGCAACCAGAATATCGATGTCCCCGACCGTATCGCGCATGCGTCGAACGCTGCCGGCAACCGTGGCAGCCTCAACACCGGGAAGCTGTTTCAGGTAATCGGCAAGCCGACTGGCCACGGGAGCCACAAAAGCCAGCGGCAGCCTGTGGTCCCTGCCGATCCCCTTCTGTGCCGCCTGCAGCAGCCGGGCCTCCATCTTTTCACCGAAGCCGGGCACATGACGAATGAGCCCCTCTTTGGCGGCATGGCACAGTTGCTGAACGGTTTCGATACCCAGGTCGTGGTAGAGGTGTTTGATTCGCCTGGGCCCCAAGCCGGCGATGGAAAGCAGTTCGACCAAGCCCGCAGGCAATGCGGTACAGAGCCGTTGGCGTAGCGCACAGTCGCCGCTGGTGACGATTTCATTGATCTTGCCCGCAAGATCAACGCCGATACCACTGAGTTTAGGAAGCGGCTCCCCCCGTGCGATCAGCTCTGCCACCTCGAAGGTCAAGGCCCTCAAGGTCCTTGCTGCATTGCGGTAGGCCCGAATACGGAAGGGATTGGCGTCCTCGATTTCCAACAGATTGGCGATATCTTCAAAGACCGCGGCGATCTGATCATTTCCGACCAACTGCCCCGCCGTGGCCGAAGAAGGCAAAGCGGGTGCCGACTCTTGAAGAGGTGCCACGGTCAGCTTCATAGCGCAATCGACTCGATGGACGTCATCAGATCAGCATTGCCGATCCTGCCACCCTGTCATTGATATACATCAGACATCGCCTGAATGTCGGTTCAATTTCACCCCCTGAAAATGTCGAACGGCTCGATTCTGAGCACCTTGCGTATCCCGACATAACTGGAGGCTGCGGCAATCAGCAGCACCAGGCCGAAGGCCAACCCCAGATTCCAGAATGTGATGATCGCGGCATAATTGGGCAGATAGGTGCGTACCGTGACGATCATCAACGTGACAAGGCCGACACCTAGACCGTACCCCGTGAGGGCTGTGAAGGTCGCCATGAAGAGGATCATGTAGATCAGCTCGCGGCCTTTGGCGCCAATAGCCTTGAGGGCTGCAAACTTGTCCAGGTTTTCCAGGATGAAGGTGTAAAACGTTTGCCCCGAGATGGATAGCCCGACCAGGAAACTGATGATGGTCATCGTCAGTATGTTGGTGCCAACCCCGGTCTGATAAATGTAGTACTCGGTGATGCGCTGATTGAACTCTTCCCTGGTCAAGGCGAGATAACCCAACTGGGCAACCTGCCGTTTGATGGCGGCTTGTGCGGCCTCGTTCCTGGGCTCCAGCAGAATGTAAGACACCGTAAAGCGGGTGGTCGGGATGTATTCGATGGCGCGTCGGTAGGTGGTGTAGAGCGTCGGTACACCGGTCAATCCGCTGGTCAGCACCTTGGCGATACCGACGATGGTACCGCGGTGGTCATTGAGCTCGAAGGCGGTGCCGATCCCGGGGCTCTCCAGTTTCGAATATTCAGTATCGCGAACGACGATAAATGCGTTGTCTGCGTAGATGTCTTCGATAGCCCCCTGTTCAAGCTCTGGGCGACCGAACAGGCTGGTGTCGTCCAGGCCTACCACACTGACCGCTTGATAGGTGCCACTGGCTAACCTGACTTGCGCCCCGCCAATGAATACAGGCACTGCATAGCGCACCTGCTCCATGCTGCGTACAGCATCGAGCAGGTAATCCGGCAGCGGAATGACACTGGTCGGCGTATTCACGGCCGGGTCCATGATCCACATCGCTGCACCGATATTGGTCACCGTCGAGTAGGCGCGGTTCAGAATGCCGGCGAACATTGCAGTCATCTGCATCATCAGGAACACCGAGAACGTAATCCCGACCAGCAACGCCGAAAACTTGGCCTTGTCGTTCACCAGCAGTTTGAAGCCGATTTTCAGGATGCCTGAGTACTTCATGGCATTTGCCTGCTATCGGCGCTTGGGGGTGCATTCCACCAGCCGCCCCCAAGCGCAGCGAACAGCCCGACGGTGTCCTGGTGCCGCTGAGCCAGTGCTTGCAGATAGGCAATATTGATCTGCTGAAGCTGGACGTCGGCCACCAGCAGGTCCAGATAAGTCACCAGGCCGGATCGGTAGTTGGCTTGCAGCAAGCGCAACGCCTCCTCAGCACTGGCCTGCGCCTGCGCCTGCTTCAGAAGGACCTTCGCATCGAACTCCAACGCCTTGAGGGCATCGGCCACCTGGGCGAAAGACTCAAGCACGGTCTGTCGGTAATTCGCCGCCGCTTGCTGATAAGCATCAATCGCGGCTTGACGACCAAACCACAGGCTCCCCCCCTGAAACAACGGGATGTCGATCGAGGGGCCGATGCTCCAGAACCTCCCGGCACCCGCAAACAGTGAGCCCAGGCTTGAGCCTGCCGTCCCATAGGTCCCGGTCAGGCTGAAACTGGGAAACATCGCCGCCGTTGCTACGCCGATGTTGGCACTGGCGCGGTGTAGCTGCGCTTCAGCGGACAAGATATCCGGTCGCTGCCTCACCAGTTGCGAAGGCAGGCTGACCGGCAAATCGGTGGGCAGTGAAAGCGCTGTCAGTTCGATCTCGGGGACGCGCACCTCCGTCGGCGCGACGCCTTCGAGGGTGGCCAACAGGTGTTCGGACTGGCTGATTTTCTGCTCAAGTGCCGGCAGCAAAGCCTCGTTCGTGGCAATCAGGCTGCGTAGGCTGAGGCTGTCCGAATAAGGCGCCGTACCGCTACGTACCTGCACCTCAATGGTCTGTAACTGTTGCTTTTGCAGCCCGATCAACTGCTCCGTTGTGCGCAGTTGTGCGGCATAGCCCGCCCGTGCAATGGCTGTATTGACGACATTGGCGGTCAGGGCGAGGTAGGCCGCGCGGGTCAACCAGGTTTGGTGGTCGACTTCTGCCTGCAGCCCCTCCACGGTGCGGCGCGCGCCCCCAAAGATATCGAGCGTATAGCTGATCGTTCCACTCAGGGTGACAACATTGAACGTCGACCCTGCACTGTTCAGCCCTGGCTGTACCGGAGAACTACGCTCACGGGTCGCACCAGCACGCGCATCAAGCTGCGGATAGAAAACGCCATGACCGGCCATGAGTGTATTCTGGCTTTGCCGCAGGCTGGCCTCGGCAGCCTGCAGGGTCTGGTTGTTGGCGATTGCCAGGCGGACCACCGAGTTCAGAGCGTCAGACTTGAACAGTCGCCACCAATCGAACGCAACGTCAGCACCCAGCGAAAAATGTTGCCCCTGGCCCTGCGCAGGGAGGGTGGCCGCTACCGGATTACGCACATAGGCGGTCTGCGGCGGCGCTGCCGGGCGTGAAAAATCAGGGCCTACCGTGCAGGCACTCATCAACATCAGCACGAGCATGGACAGCGCCCGTGCCTGTGGCCACAAAGGTCGATAGACGCTGAACAGGTCCATCATTTGCGTCCTATGAAGACATCCACCAACTGCCCCGGATACACCATCGGGAGGTCTTTTTTCTCGAACCGGAAAAGCACCGGCAACACCCTGAGGTCGACTTTCTCCTGCCGCTGATTGGACAACTGGATTTTCGGCGACACGTACGGCTGTACACGGACAAATTCCAGCGGCACCTTGATGTCCGAGCCATGAATCAGCATCTGTGCCTGGATATGTTCAGGCGCGGGCAAGCGGGTAATCAGGATCTCGTCCACATAGCAGCGTACCGCCAGGTGCGTCTGTTCAGCCCCCATCACCAGCAGCGGACTGAATTGCTGGGTGTATGGATCATAAGCGCCCTGAGGCGATACATAACTGCCCACCGTGGTATTGATAGCCAGGACCACGCCATCCACCGGCGCCATGATCGCGTATTGCGCCAGCGAGGCCTGCGTGGCCTTGAGCGCAGCCTGTGCTTGAGCAGCGTTATTTTTTGCAGTGTCCAGCGTGTCCTTGCTGATGGACTTGGGATCAATCTGGTATGAAGCCACGCGCTTGAGGTACTGATCCTGGGCGGTTCGCAGGTTGGCCTGGGCCAATTCAACGTTTGCCCTGGGCACTGCATCATCGATGCTCACCAAAGGCATGCCGCGGGTGACCACCTGCCCCTCGTGCACCAAGACGTGAGTGACCGGCCCGGAAACCTGCGGATAAATCACGATGTTGGAGCCACCGGACTGCTCGCTTTCGATGATGCCATTGGCATAAATGGCGGTTTCATAGGGGCTACTCGCCGGGGCGAAGGCTGGCGGCAAGGCATGGGGCGTACGCCCGAACAGATACGCAGCAACCAGGCCGGCCAGTACGCCGATGATCGCCAGCACAAACAGCACCCGGTTCTTCATGATGAAGTCCAGTCAGGTTCGCTGATACGGCCGTCCTCCATGTGGATGATTCGGTCGGCGTACTCGTTGATCCGCACATCGTGAGTGACGATCAGGATGCAACGCTGCTTGTTGAGGATCTTAGACTTTACAAAGGCAATGATCATCTTGCCCGTGTCGCCATCAAGAGAGGCAGTGGGCTCATCGAGAATCAGTATCTGCGGGCTGCCGATGATCGCACGGGCAATCGCCACGCGCTGTTGTTCGCCGCCGGACAGCTTGAGCGGCAGCACATCGCCACGGTCCTTCAGGCCTACCACTTCAAGGCTCTGCTTCGCCTGCGCGATGGCCGCGTCCCAGTCACAATGCTTGAGGATCAAGGGAATCGCGACGTTCTCGGCAGCGGTCAAGCGCGCAAAAAGATGGTAGTCCTGAAACACGAACCCAATGCTATTGAGGCGTAACGCTGCCAATTGATCATTGTTCAAGGCCCAGATATCACATCCATTGATATGCACGGTTCCGGCGTCAGGCCTCAGGATGCCCGAGATCATGCTCAGGAGCGTGGTCTTGCCGCTCCCGGATGGGCCGACGATGAATACCATTTCGCCAAACTGAGCAACCAGCGAGACCTGGTCGACCGCTTTCATCCGTGCGTCGCCCTCCCCGAACCATTTGGTCAGGCCGCGCGAGACGATCGCTGGATGCGGGGCCGCAGCCGTTTGATCTGAACTCATGGGCACTCACTTGGCTTTATCGCCAGAACACTGCACGGCGCCTGGTGCAGCAGGTACTCGGCAGTGCTGCCCAAGCGTTTGTTCAAACCGCTGTGCTGCACCGTTCCCATGACGATCACGTCAGTCTGATGATCAACTGCAAACGCACAGATACTCGGCAAGGGTGTGCCCTCGATAAAGTGGCAGCGATCCGCTGGAACGCCATTGCGTTCGATCAGGGCCGAAAACGCTTCGTGCTGGGCCTCTGACAACGCTTCGCAGATACCGGTGGCCAGCGGCAATGCACCGACCCCCATATCCATGGCATACACCGCGGCCCAGTCATACACATGGACCAGGTCGAGCTGTGCGTTGCATTGTTCGGCCAGCTTCACGGCTGCGGCGATGATCTGGTCGTTGAAAACCAGGTCCTGCGCTTCACTGCGTAATACATCGACGATCGCCAGCACGTTGCGCGGCCTTGGGTGGAGGGCATTGGTGACCAGATGCACGGGCGCCGGACAATCGCGCAACAACCGCCAATCCAGTGGCGTAAAGAAGATCCGTTTCAACACCGACTCCTCCTGGGCATCCTTGATGATCAGCGCCAAGGGCATCTCATTGACGAAGTGCAGGATTTCCTCATAGGGGTCTTGAACCCAGACCACCTCACTGGTCACCTCGATCCGGTGCTTTCTCGCCTGCGCGGCTTGCTCCTCAAGCCATTGCCGATGGCTCTCCAGGTAGCCGTCACGGGCTTGCCGGATTTGCTCGGGGGCAAAAAAACCGGCCACCGCCAAGGCTTCGAGGTAATCGAATGCCACGATATGCAAAGGTAGTTGCATCGCCTGAGCCAAGGCAGTTGCGCGTTCAAACGCAGGCGTACGGGTCATTGATGACGAGGCAATCAGGAGCAAACGCTGGGTCTGGGACATGAGGCACCTCGGCGCGGGGCCATTTCAATGCGAGAACGACCACTCAAGGTTGAGCGCTTCGGGCGCGGACGACTTGATTTTTATCAGTTCGAGGCAAGTCGTTTACGTTGAAGTCCGTTTCGAAGGGGGAATGCAGTGGGCAGGTCACGGGGGCGCCGCGCCAAAGGCCTGGAAATCGCTTTTTTAACGACTGAATTTGCCCGTCGAATAATCTCGAACTACAGTTTCAACGCGCCATCGCTCGTGTTTCAGGAGTCTTGTCTTTCACACATCCCGCAATAGCCAGTCAGTGCAGAATGGAGTTCTCATATGGCAATCAGCGCTATCGTCAATGCTGTCTTCAACATCGACAGCAAAACCTACACCGCGTCCCTCAACATCCCGAGTTCCGCCCCCACCAAGGACGCACCTTTCCAGTTCAGCGTGATCTCGCAGGCTCCGACGCCCGATGGAGGTAAAGCACCGGCTCCGCAGACACTGCTCGAGGTCGCCGTAGGCAGTACCAACCAGGTGTTCGTTGCCGTTTCACCGCCCATGGATGTGATTTCCGGTGCCATCGGCAGTGATGTGGTTCAAGACCTGAATGTTGTCGTGTCGGAAGGCACCTACAACCGCGAGAAGCATACCTTCAGCTAAGCAGCGCTCGAGTGTGCGACGGGGTGTTCCTGACCACCTCGCCGCATCGAAGCCTATCGTCTGCGGGAGGGCCCTTCGCCCATGGATATCCGCATCTCGGCCCAGTTCGGCTGGTCAGAAATTTTTGGTGGAAAATTCAATAGCCAGAGCACCTGCGAACTGGACTTATCGCGGCAATACAGTCTGATCTACGCCGATCTGGCAACTCCTGGCGGCACCGGGCTCGACGTTTTCTCGTTGTTGAATGATGCGTTCGACACGCAACTGCCCACAGGAAAGATCCTGGTGCAGGATGCCGGCTTTTTCACCTTCAGCCATTTTGGCGATGGCGCGCCACCGAGCGGTACGACGCTGCTCAATGTATTCCCTCAGACGCCGATTCCCATGAGCGTGGCTGAAACGACTCTGTCCATGGACAGCACCTGTGGCTTCTGGCTCACGGTGCGACTCAAGGACATCGAGTTGTTCGACAGCTTGATCCAGATCGGTTATGACACCTCAGCAGGCGCCGGAGACACGCTCTCGCTGTCCGCACTATTGGCCAGCGGCACATCTGCAGGCTCTGCCGTAAAGCAGGCCGTCTATGAGGTGGCCCTGCCGAACTTCAAGTTGTTCGGCATGTTCGGTTTCGAGAACATCAAGCTGGGCTACCAGTTCACCACGGCCAGGCGACTGAGCATCAGCGGAAACCTGACCGTGACGGTGTTCAGCAACGACTATGCCTTCTCCGGTGCGCTGATTTCCGATGACGCAAAGAAAACCGTAACGGCCTGCCTGCAGGCGGCGCAACTTGATGCCACGATACCCTCGCTGTTCGGGGGGGCCATGACCGGCATCTCGTTCTCAAACCTTGTGTTCGGCGCCTATGTCCAGTATGGCGATGCCTCGGCACAGAAGCATTTTCAGGTGCAAGGTTCGGTGAAGGTGGGATCGGCTCAACTCACCGGGCAGATCTACCTGCAAAACGGCACGCCTCAGGTGGCAAGCGTCAAGGTCGACCAGACCCTATCAATCGGCGATCTGTTCAGGCAGTGCCTGGGTATCAAGCAGCCGCCCACCTCGCTGATAGACATCACCTTCAAGGCCGGCAGCCAACTCTATTACTGCGCAACCGCAGGCTCCGCGCCGCTGAGCCTGAATACGTTCGCCTGCCCGGCGTCGGGAGGGACAGGCGTGGTGCCCGTCGCACCACCGGCCAGCAGCATTCCGTACCTGCCCGGTTTCAATATTCAGGCTGTTTTTGACCTGACGCTCGTCAGCACCCTCGAAGTGATCGGAAACATTCAGATTGCCAAGGATGGCATCACCGCGTCCATTGCCCTGACCAAACCCATCGACATCTATATTCTGACCATCGCTGCACCGAAGGCGACCAGCGCCACAGGCGGGCCGACGCTGTACATTTCCACGGTCGGCGATAAAGCGTCCATGGGGTTCGCCGGCAGTCTGTGGTTCATGCAAGCGTCATTTGGCGTCGATATCACCGTGGCGGCAAGCAAGAACCAAAGCGGCAACCTGCAGATCGATGGAACGCTCACCGCCCTCTCCGATTACGCCCCCTTCCTGCCCAAGAACACGTCATTGGGGGTGCGCTACAGCAAGGATGGCGGGTTCCAGATTACCCACTGGCCAAACTTTGAATACCTGACCAAGGCCATCGACTTCATCAAGACCCTGCAGAAGCTGTCAAGTGAAGGCAAGCCTGGCTGCGGCCAACTGGCAGATTTCGCTTTCAATACGCTGCTCAAGTCCAGCTTCACCATCAGCGTGTCGTTCAGTACGCAGAGTAACGGCGTAAGCTTGCAACTTGACGGCAATTACACCCTTTCGATCGCCGACACCGCCCTCACTGCTGTGGCGATCCCCTTTCCCGGCATCGTTTCGATCCCCCTGCCCAACACTGCCAAGCTCTCTGAACTAGGCGCTTACATCGATAAAGCGCTTGAACAAGCGGCAGAGTCGTTCGTGCAGGGGCTACTCAAAAACAGCGAAGCCATTGCCACGCTGATCGCCCTGACAGCCGGCAAGGCGGCCGCCTCCTACGCTGCCACACTGGCGTGCCAACATCTGATCGAAGGTGCGGCCGCCGACGCAGTAGCGAGCACCGCAGCGGCGGCACTGGCGGCTGCCGAAGCCGCTGCCGCCGGTGCGGCGGGTGCTGCCGCCGCCGTAGCCGGTACGGTAACGGCTGTCGTGGCGATCCTGAACGGTACTGGTACTGGCACTGGCACTGGCACTGGCACTGGCACTGGCACTCAGAGTGCTCCTACCCATCCCGCCGTCAATATCAACAACACGGTGGTGACACTGACGTGGGGCGGAGGCCAGGGTAACAGTGGCTATCATGCACAACTGCTCGACAGTGCCGCAAAAGTTCTGCTCGACCAGCCTGGGCTGGCCATCGAAGCACGCCAGACCACTTTCGAGTTCGCCTCCAGTTGGCCTACCGGCACCTACAAGGCCCAGGTGCAGGGCACCAATGCGTCATCCGCCAGCGCCTGGGTTGAGGCGCCGTTTCAGCGCCTGCCGACACCCGCGGACCTGGCCGCTCATCCCGACGACAGCCTCACGCCCCCGAACACCGGCGTAACCTTGACCTGGACGGCTGTGCAGAATGCCCTGTCATACGTGCTTTCCAGTACCCATGCAGGCAGCACCTGGACGCCGGATCAAACGCTCCAGCCGACGACGCCGGGGCAGGCGCCGCCCACTCGCTGCAATGTGTTGTTCGATACGGTCGCGCCGGCTGGCGACTTCAGCTTCACCCTTGTCGCCCACGGCAACTCTGCCACGGTGCCCAGCCTGCCGACCGAGGCTCTGGTGCTGACTCGCCTCGGCACGCCGGAGAACCTTCAGGCAACAAGCACAGGCGTCACCGCGACCCTTCGTTGGCAGCCAGTCACCGGTGCCTCCGGCTATCAAGCGCTGATCACCGACGCAGACAGCGCCCTTCAGGTCAGCCTGCTGAACGCGAGCACCCAGGGCGACAACCTGATTGCGTTACTGACGCTCAAGGGTGCCCCTGGAAAGTCGCTCGTCTACCAATTGGCCGTGCAGGCGCTACCCGTTGCGGGTCAGTTGAATGTCATTGCCGGGGCACCTTCGAACGCGGTAAACGTTACGATCACAGCGTTTTCGAGCGCCGCCGACATGGCCAAGGCCCTTATCGCCGAAGCAGTCGAGGGGGGCCGATGCGGCCAATTGCTGCTAGACGCGTTCCCGAACCTGAGCCTGGACACCCTGGCCAGCGCCATGGCCCAAGCCGGTTATGCAGCCGCCGACACCAGCAAAGGACTGCTCCGCGCCTGGCCAGACACACCGCCGGCTGCGTTGGCGGCGGCGTTGACCCAGTCCTATCCGGACCCGGTTCAAATCGCGCGGGATATGCGCCGTCAGGGAGCCCCTGGCACGGATTGCGCTCAGGCCCTGATCAAGGCGTACCCTGTCCTGACCGCCAAGGAGATGGCAAGCGCCATGGCGCAAGCCGGGTATCTGGCCAATGACACGTCAAGCGGATTGAAGGCGGCCTTCCCTGCCCTGTCGCCACTGGAGATGTCCGTCGCGCTAGTGAGTGCTTATCACTGAGGCAAAGAGCATGCGGTCACGCAAAGTGTGCTGATCGCCCCAAGGTCGGGTGGCATTCGACCGCCCTGTACAAACGCACGACCTGCATTATCACTACAAAGGAGCGTCACCATGATGATGGACGTACAACACATAGTCAGCCTCTTGGCCCCCTTGAAGCAGCAAGGCATGAGCCCGCTTCAGGCGGTGAATGCCCTGCTGTCGCAAGCATCGGCGGGCGACGGTTCGGTTGCGTTGGTAGTGCCCCATGAGGCGATCATCGCCAGCAGTGAAGCCGTGGCACGCGCCCTGACCCAGGTATTCGCGCCACTGAACCCTGCAGAACTGGCCATGATCCTGCATGAAAGCTACCCCGCACTGTCGGCCCTCGACATTGGCAACGTCATCCTTGCCGCCGAGGTCTTTCCAGACACGCCGGCAGCAGTGATGTTAAGCGCCCTGACCGGCGCCGGGTTCGATGCGAACACCGCAGCCGATGCCGTGAATGTGCTTTACCCCATCACAGTCTCGGTGCAATCCAATCAGCCCTGGCAAGCCACCGGGTTGCATGTCACAGGTCGCCAGGACACACAAATCAGCGCACAGGGCTCATGGACCGCCAACCCCGCAACCGGCATGGTGGGCCCCGCTGGCAACCGCGCATTCATCGCCAAACCCGGGTATACCCTGCCCGGTGCACCGGAAGGTGCGTTGGTCGCCAGGATTGGCGACAATGCGCCTTTCCTGGTAGGCACCCTGGGCCAGGCACCGGTCGGGCAGTCCGGGCAGATGCACCTGTGTATCAATGATGACGTCAATGGGATCTATGGCGCTGGGCTGAAGGATAACCACGGGACACTAGAGGTACATATCGTTACCCAACCCAGCTAGTACACAGCCACCAGGCAGCCGTTGCAGATAATCGGGCGGCTGTCTGGCAAACACCCGAGTGGGCTGATCGGGAGCCTGTGCGGTCATTCTGTGCCTGAGCGTTCCCGCTCGCCATAGAGCAAGGTTATGTTGACTCTTTTGTCAGCATAACCCGGTCGGAATCTGATCGGCGCCGTCGCATGAAACAGGTCCGAGTTGAAGATGATTGCCCGGTTACAGCGATACGGTATGACCACAGGCTTCGCACCTGCGTCTCTCAAAAAGGCCGAGATCCTGTCCCCTTGTCGGTTGTAGACCTCGAAATCCCAATCCATTGGTGCTTCCACGTCATAGATCAGCAGCCCACCAGACGCCTGGTCCAGATTCGCCTCATCTGGCGTAATCCAGAAGTTCACGTTCACCGCTGCAAAATCCGCATGAGGGTGCGTTGCAGGTTGGTCATGCCGGTACTTGAACCCCCACATCTGCAACAGCGGATGCCGGCGACCAATCACATTCGGGAATGCCTGCTGGATCTCTTCGGCAATCTGCAACAACAACGGGCAATTGAAGCCGTCCCTGAAGAACGCGCCCAGGCGGTCATAGGCATACCTGTTGGCATGCCAGACGGTGGATTCCAGGCAGAACGTCTGCAACTCCGAGAGTGCTTTCGGCGTCAGGAAATCATCGATTACCACGATACCCAGCGTGCTTGCCAGATAGGCCTTCTCAGCGTCCAGGTTTACCCCAGTGCGCGACAACGCGTTTTCAGGCAGCCTCGCCGCCGGATAATGATGAACGATGCGCCCGTAAGTGCTCTTCATGTGCACAGCGTCACCCACGCGCTGCCCCAACGCAGCGTCGTTTTCGTCAAAACACTGAACCGCCTGGCCATAGCAGTCGATGATGCCATCGAAGACCTCGCCCAGCAGGCCGTGACTGCGCAAATACCGGTACTGTTCTAGGTCATGCTGCAGCTTGCCCTTCGATAACCTTGGCTCGGGTATCGTTACCAGGGGCGGATGGGCTGGCATCGGGTGATAAACACTGGCCCGGGTGACTGCGGCATACCGGGTCGCCCAGTAGCCCGCATCGACGAGATCGTTGGCCTTCAATGCCGTGCTGATCAGGTTGTCCAGTATTTCCGGGTCATGCGGGTAGCGCTCGACCAGCACCCGCCACATTGCCCTTGCTTCGTCGAACTTGCCAATGTGGACATACAAATGGGCGAGCAGGTAGGCAAGGTTCGCACGCGCCAGTTCAAACCCGGGGTCACGTTGCAAAGCCGTCTTGTAGCTGGCCAAAGCTTCTTCATTCCTGCCTTGCGCCTGCAGAACCCAGCCCAGGTTGTTATGAGCCATAGGCCAGTCTGGCTGCTGTTTCGCAACAGCCCTGAAACAGACCTCGGCATCCTCGTAGCGACGAGAGAGGCACAGCCGGTGCCCCTCTTCGATCTGTGCGAGCCCGTCACCGGCTGCAGGCTGCTCATGCGCAGCCCGACCAGTACCCACCGCTGTGCCATAGCGAGGTGTTTGTGGCGCCAATGCTAGACAAACCCTCGAAACTGCTCCAGATACAAGCTCAGTTGCCTGGCATCGTCTATCGCTTCGTTGACGGTGCTTTCTACTGCGTCATTCCACGCGTGTATTTGCTCCCTGGCGGTATGGGTGTCGTCAAGCGCGGCCCAACTGGACTCTTGAACCTTAGTAACATCGAGCGCCCTTCGCTGACCATTTTCAGAAGCATTGAGCACAAAGTCATAGTTGAACAGAAAACTGCTTTCTATCAGTTTCGCCAGCATGCCGGTGCATCCGATAAACCCGACATAAACCTCGCCGTCGGCTGTGGCGATCGGAACCCCGGAGGTGGTCACTATCCCGCCAGGCGTCCTCATTTTGCTGATCTGGCCACCGGGCTGACTGTGCTCCTTGAGGCGAGTCTCCAGCGTGCGGGATGTATAGCCGCAATAGACCGGGAAGCACGCGCCGTCCGCGGTCGACGTGACGAAATAGAGAATATAGAGGCCAGCGCTTGTTACTGCCGGGGTATAGGTTCTGGTCATCTTGTAGGATGAGCCGCCATAGGCACGGATAATACCGGTTATGACCCGACTGTCCTGTTCTGCGTTCATGTGCACGTCCTTGTAGCCAGGGGTAGGAAATCATTCGTACAAGAGCATAGCTGACGATTATCCAGCGGCCAGTTCCGCCTCTTTCTGCGCCCTGCGTCAGGGCTGTGGTCGCGGCGACTCCTCACGAGCAGGTGCTCGATGAAAAGACAAATAATTGATAACCATTACCATTAGTGTTACTTTCAGCAGCCCTACTTCACGCGCCCTGACTGCCGGGGCTATTGCGAAAACACGATGTTTGAACTGCAATCGGTCAGCTTCAGTGTTCCCGGACGAACCCTGCTGCACCCGCTGAACCTGAGAATCCCCCACGGCCGCATGGTCGGCCTGATCGGGCATAACGGCTCGGGGAAGTCGACATTGATCAAGCTGCTGGCCCGTCAGCAACTGCCAGCCGAAGGGCAGATCACGCTGGACGGCAAACCCCTGTCAGGCTGGCAGAACCGTGAATTCGCGCGACAGGTCGCTTACCTGCCGCAGCAACTGCCACCTGCCGACAACCTCACCGTGCGAGAACTCGTCAGCCTTGGCCGCTACCCGTGGCACGGCGCCCTGGGGCGTTTTGGCAAAGAGGATCGCGAGCAGGTACAACGCGCCCTGGAGCTCACCCACACGCTCGTCTTTGCCGAGCGCATGGTCGACCATTTGTCCGGCGGCGAACGTCAACGTGTCTGGCTGGCGATGCTGCTTGCGCAAAACAGCCGCTACCTGCTCCTGGATGAACCCACCTCGGCCCTGGATATCGCCCATCAGGTAGAAGTGCTCGCGCTGGTCAAGAACCTGAGCGTTCAGTTAGGGCTTGGCGTGCTGGTGGTGCTCCACGACGTCAACATGGCTGCACGCTATTGCGACCATCTGCTCGCCCTGCATCAGGGGCGCCTGATGGCCGAAGGCAGCCCTGCCGAACTCATGCGCAGCGACACCCTGGAAAACATCTACGGCATCGCCATGGGCGTGCTGCCCCACCCTCAAGGCGGCTCACCCATCAGCTTCGTCTACTGACCCGGAGAGCATCCTGTTGCCTGCCATCGCGCTGCGTGCCGCTCTAACGATTGTGCTCTCTGTGTTGCTACCTGCCGCCTTCGCACAGCCTGTGACCTGGAACGATGATTTTGGTCCCGTCACCTTCAAGCAACCACCACGCCGGGTCATCGTGCTCGACTGGGGGCTTGTGGAGCAACTGCTGGCCATCGGCGTCACTCCCGTAGGGGTCGGCGAACCAGACGGTTATCGTCGCTGGGTATCGACCCCGGCGTTACCGACCAGCGTGGCCGATGTGGGGGCTCGTCGCGAGCCTAATCTGGAAGCCATGAGCCAGTTGCGCCCGGACCTGATCCTGGCAACACCCGAGTACGCCTCGATCCTGCCGCTGTTGAACGCGGTGGCGCCGACCATGCTCCTGGCCACGTTCGATGACAGTGGCCAGCCGTTGCAACGCTCGCGGCAGATCACAACGCTGCTTGGGCGCATGCTCGATCACCAAGCGCAGGCGGATGCCCTGCTCAAGCGAGTCGACAATCACTTCGCCGAAGCCCGGGCCGCGCTCGCCGGGCAAGCCCTGGAACCCTTGTACCTGGTCACCTTTCTTGATGAGCGGCACTTGCGCGTCAACGGTGGGCAAGGCCTTTACCAGGCGGTGCTCGATGAGCTCGGTTTACGTAACGCCTGGCACGGCCCCACCAGTTCCTGGGGGTTTGCGACCATTACCTTGGCGGCACTTGCCACCCCGTCCGATGCACGCCTGGTCCTGTTCGAGCCGTTGCCGGACGCCGCTGCGCTGAATCGCAACCCCATCTGGAAAGCCCTGAGCGCCGTGCGTGAGCAGCGCGTCGACAGCCTTCCTGCCGTATGGCCCTACGGCGGCGTCAGCAGTGCCGAGCGCCTCGCCCTGCTGCTAAAGCAGCGTTTTGCCCCGAGCGCCCAGCCATGATCCTGCGTTACATCAATCGCCACCCCGCACCGCTACTGACCCTGATGCTACTCGCAGCACTTGCCCTGGCAACCGGCAACCTTGCCACGCACCTGCCCCCTGGCCTGTGGTGGCAAGCCGTCAGCGCCCCCCAGACAGAACAACTCGACCAACTGCTGGTGCATTACAGTTGGCTGCCGCGAATGGCCATGGCCTGGTTGTGTGGCGCAACCCTGGCGCTGACCGGCTGCATACTGCAGCAAGCGTTACGCAACCCATTGGCCGAGCCTGCCACCCTTGGCATTGCTTCAGGCGCGCAACTGGCGTTGAGCATGGCCACCCTGTGGGCACCCGGGCTGCTCGTCCATGGCCGCGAATGGCTGGCGCTGTCCGGCGGCGCGGTGGCGCTGCTGCTGGTGTTCGCCCTGGCCTGGCGCAGAGCCTTCAGCCCGTTGGCACTGATCTTGGGCGGCATTCTTGTGTCGTTGTACTTCGGTGCGGTCAATGCCGGGTTGATGATCATCCACGGCCAGGAACTGGGGCCACTGTTCATCTGGGGAGCCGGCTCACTCGTGCAACAGGACTGGCAGCAAGTAGCGTTTTTGCTGCCACGGCTGCTGCCGGCCCTGGGTGTGCTGCTGCTGATTCGTCCGCTGACCCTGCTTGGCCTGGAAGATTCCGGCGCCCGCGCACTGGGCCTTTCACTCAATGGCAGCCGTGTGATTGCCTTGGTGCTGGCCCTGTGGCTCAGCGGCTGCGTGGTGGCCAGCGTCGGCATGATCGGTTTTATTGGCCTTACAGCCCCCAGCCTGTGCAGCATGCTCGGTGCGCGCCGGCTGAAGGATCGACTGTTGTGGTCACCGGTGCTCGGTGCGCTGCTGCTATGGCTCACCGATCTGTTGGTGCAAAGCCTGGAAGGCTTTGACAGCGGCTTCCTGCCCACCGGCGCAGCGACGGCGCTGGTGGGTGCCCCACTGTTGATCTGGCTGGTACAAGGCTTGCGCTTGCGCGGCGATGCGCCGCACTCAAGCGCCCACAGCAGCCGCCCCCGGTATTCAAACCGCATACTGTTGTCAGGCCTGGCGCTGTTGCTGGTCGCCACGGTGATGGTAGCGCTGGCCGTGGGCGATGGCCCGCAAGGCTGGACCTGGAGCCACGGCCCGATGCTTCAGGCGTTGCTGGAATGGCGCACGCCACGGGTGTTCGCCGCACTGGGCTGCGGAGCCTTGCTGGCGCTGGCGGGTTGCCTGATCCAACGCCTCACCGGCAACCCACTGGCAAGCCCGGAACTGCTCGGCATCAGTTCAGGGGCAGCCATGGGCATGTTGCTCGCCTTGATCGCACTGCCCGCTGCCAGCAACGGTACGCTGGTCGGGGCCAGTACCGCAGGCGCCGTGCTCACCTTCGCCGCGTTGCTGGCCTTGAGCCGACGTGACAACTTCTCGCCAACCCAACTGTTGCTGGTGGGGATCGCCGTCGGCGCGTTGTTCGATGCCCTGCTGCAAATACTCCTGGCCAACGGCGACTCACGCGCACAACACATGCTCAACTGGATGGCAGGCTCCACCTACCGCGCCAATGAGCAGACGGCGTGGCTGCTTGGGGGGATGTTGATGCTGTTCGGCGGGCTGTGCCTGATGCTTCATCGCTGGCTGGACATTCTGCCACTGGGTGAGGCCGCAACCCGAGGCTTCGGTGTCAGCCTTCGTGGTAGCCGCCTGGCATTACTGGGCTTGAGTGCGTTGATGACAGCCTGCGCCACGGTGGTCATTGGCCCCTTGAGCTTCATTGGCCTGCTGGCTCCGCACTTGACCCGTATGCTCGGGCTGGTGCGGGCACGGGCACAACTGATGGGCGCCATTCTGCTGGGGGCCTTGGTGATGGTCGCGGCAGACTGGCTGGGGCGCAATGTGCTCTACCCTTACCAGATGCCCGCCGGTTTGCTGGCGGCGCTGATCGCGGGGCCCTACCTGATGCTGCAGTTGTGGCGGCGCTGAGCCGTCGGCTCATTCGACGCTCAGGCCGCGCTCAGCCAAGGCATAGCGCAACAACAGCTCATCGCTGATCAGCGGGCAATCGCTACAGCATTCATAACCGGGTAGCCCGTCACGCAGGCAACACTGGCGGCGCTGGCGGATCTGCAGCGGGCCTTGTGGCCCTGGCATCTGCACATAGCGCACCGGCTCGAACAGCCGGTTGCGCTTGCCGTGCGGCCACTCGCGAACCCTGATCAGCGCCTCGCCATGGGCCAGGATATCGGCCGGAAAACCACGCCTGGCCAACACACCGACAATGCTCTCCACATAGTTGCCGGCGTTGCTCCATAGCACCCGGGGCGACAGCTTGACCACGCGTGCCAGCGCATCGATGAAAGGCTCCAGGTTGCCCTCTATCAAGGGTGCAAATCGCTGCCAGGCATCATCAGGCGCTACCCGCTCACCAGGGTTCGGCAATACCAGGCGGGCAGGCAGCCCTTGCGCATCGATGACCACCTCGATGTCGTCCAGCGTGACGGGCAAGTGCCACCCCAGCACCAGGCTTGACGCCACCACCGCAGGCAGCACGGTCAGGAAATAGTCCTTGGACCATAAGGAGGCCAAGGCGCGCCGGTCGGCACCGGGATACCCCACGGCATACAGGTCCAGGCACTGTTCAAGCTGCTCGGCTTCAACAAAGCGCCGCCCTGACACCACCGGCTGGTCGCCGGCACTCAGGCTCAGGCCTTCGGCGTATACCGCCAGTTCTCCACAAAACAGAGGGGCCAATACATCGATCAAGAGCTGTACATCCGTGTAAGAGGCGGGCTAAAAGTCATTTCAAAAGGCATTACTGTGCCCGGTTTGCAGGCACAACGCCCAGTCGCTGGCGACAATGACGCAGGGCATCACGCAGGAGAAAATTGATCAGGGTCGGCGAGGCGTCCTCACGGCGTGCGGCTTCGCGCTGGGTATGCCCTTGCAGTTGGGTCATTTCAAAAATGCGCCGGGTGCGCTCGGGCAATTCCAACAAGGCGCGGTGCACCTGCTCAAGCATTGCCCGATGGATAACGGCAGCCTCCGGCGAGGGTTTTGAACACAACAGGACATACGCCTGCTCTTCCCCAACGCTGTGGCAGTTCTCCCAGTGCTGACGCCGCAGGCGGTCGATGGACAGGTTGCGCACCATCCGGTAGAGATAACCCAGCGGATGGGCCACAGGCAGACAAACAGGCTGTTCACACAATTTGAGGTAGATATCCTGAGCAACATCTTCTGCCTGATAACGACAGCCCAGTATGGCGTTGGCTCTGTCGATCAATGCCTGGCGATTGTCCAGAAAAGCCATCAGTAGCTCCGGGTTGTTGTTCGTTCCATGAGTCGTCAAAGCGAAACACCTTCAGGTCAATAAGAAGGGGTGAGTCCGATCGCGAATAATGCTATTACAAACCATTATCATTAGCAATTAATGACAAGGTGTTACTACGCCGCGTTCGAGGCGAATCCGCCTGTGCGCTCATGAAGCCAAAACCACGTGCATGGCCCCATCCAGGCACGTGGTTAAGTTGCGTTCAAACCATTCAGGCGCCAGGCAACACCTCAGCCAGGCTGCGCAGGAACGCTGGCTCCCGGACGATTCCGGCATGACTGCCCTCGATCTCCTGCCTGCTTTGCGCCTGCACGCCAATCCCCCGCTCCAATGCGGTCTGCGCAGCCATGGAAACCTCTGCCACTTCGCTTGACCACCAGCACTGCGGTGCCACATCGCAAGGCTTCAATGTGCAGTTAGCCGTCAGACTATTGAGGTGGCGCATCACGGCGAAACCTTGAGCGATATCCCCCTGCTCGATACGCGGCGCATCGCCACGTGATTGTGCGACCGCCCAGGCCAGTACGCCCTCGATCAACTCGGCATCGCTGCAGCCCTCCCGTCGCGCCTCAGCGATACGAGCCTGGACAGCGGACAGCGGCACATCGCCGAACAACTCCACCAGATAACGGGCAAAACCGCTGTCCAGGTCGGCGTGCTGCGCCTCACCCGTCGCAGCACCCACGCCAGGAACGAACGGGTCGACCAACCCGAGGAAGGCTACCGGTTCACCGGCCTCACGCAGCAACCGCGCCATCTCCACGGCGAGGGCGCCTCCCAGGGACCAGCCCAGCAGGTGATACGGCCCCTGCGGTTGAACCCGGCGAATCGCCTGTACATAGTCGTGGGCCATCTGCTCCAGAGAGCTGTCGCGCCAGGTCGGCTCTACAAAACTGCGGCACAACAAACCATCAACCTGCCAGGTCGCTTCCAATGCACGCGCCAGAGGGTAGTAACCAAACAGCGTGCCGCCGCCCGGGTGTACGCAAAACAACCGAGGGGCTCCTGCGCTGGCCTGATTGAGAGGCACACGCGGTGACACCTCAGCAGATGGCCCTTGCACCCGTTGCAACAGCTCACTCAAACGCGGGTACTGCATCAGTTGATCGAGCCGGACCTTCAGGCCCAGTCGGTCTTGCAGTGCAGCGGTCAAGGTCAATGCCAACAGCGAATGGCCTCCGAGGTCGAAGAAGTTATCGTCAAGGCCCACACGCTCTACCTCCAGCACCTGCGCCCAGATACGGGCAACAGCCTGTTCAGTATCAGTCTGCGGCGCCCGGTACTCGCGGCCTGCAGCAGCGTCCGGCTCGGGTAGCGCGCGACGGTCGAGCTTGCCGTTGGCGGTCAGCGGCAAGCTCGCCAACACCACGATCTGTGCCGGGACCATGTACTCCGGCAGCCGTTCGTGCAGGTGGGCCTTGAGCTCGTCCTGAATCGCCGGGTCCGAGCTGGCGACATAACCCACCAGCCGGGGGCCACCGGCCCCTTCCTTGACCAGCACCGCCGCTTCGTTGACCTGCGGATGGCTCTGCAACTGCGCTTCGATTTCACCCAGCTCGATGCGGAAACCACGAATCTTCACCTGCTGGTCGATACGTCCCAGGTATTCCAGGCTGCCGTCGACCCGACGCCGGGCCAGGTCGCCGCTGCGGTACAGACGTTGGCTGGCATCGAACGGGCTGGCGATGAAACGTTCGCTGGTCAGCTCCGGACGGTTCAGGTAGCCACGGGCCAAACCAGCACCGCCGACGTACAGCTCACCGGCAATGCCGACCGGTTGCGGGTTGAGGTTGGCGTCCAGCACGTGCAGGCTGAGGTCGGCCAACGGCCGGCCAATCGGGCTCGGGCCTTTATGAGCAAGGTCTCGCTCGGTGATTTCCCGGTAGGTCACATGCACCGTGGTTTCGGTGATGCCATACATATTGATCAAGCGCGGCTGGCGATCACCGTAGCGCTCGAACCAAGGCCGCAGGCTTTCCAGTTCCAGGGCTTCGCCGCCAAAAATCACGTAACGCAGGCTCAACGGCGCCGTGTTTTTCTGCGCCAGCGGGATCAACTGACGGAACGCCGACGGCGTCTGGTTCAACACCGTCACGCCCTCGTCGACCAGCAACGCCAGGAACTCTTCCGGTGACCGGCTGGTGAAATACGGCACGATCACCAAAGTGCCGCCATGCACTAGGGCGCCAAAGATTTCCCACACCGAGAAATCGAAGGCATAGGAATGGAACAGGGTCCAGACGTCGTCTTGGGTGAAACCGAAATCGCCCTGGGTGGCCTGGAACAGCCGCTCGACGTTGCGCTGGGTCAACTGCGCGCCTTTCGGCTGACCGGTCGAGCCCGAGGTGTAGATCACATAGGCAAGTTGCTCCGGGTCGATGGTCACCTGTGGCGCGCTGCACGGCTCATGGGAAAGGTCCAGGGTATCCAGCGGCAATACCTGTACCGGCAACTGCAAGTCCAGGCTGGACAGGCTGATCACCTGTTGCAGGCCGGAGTCCTCGACCATGTAGGCCAAGCGCTCCGCCGGGTAGTCCGGATCCAGCGGCACATAGGCACCGCCGGCCTTGAGCACGGCCAACAGGGCGACGACCAGTTCCGCTGAACGGGGCAACGCAACGCCGACCAGAACATCGGTGCCCACGCCCAGGCGGATCAGCCGATGGGCCAGTTGGTTGGCACGTTGCTCCAGCTCGGCATAGCAGAGGCTGACGCCCTGATGACGGATCGCCACCGCGTCAGGGCGCAGGGCAGCCTGTTCGGCAATGCGGGACGATACCGGCACGAACGCCGGGAAATGCTGCTGCACTGCGCTCCACTGGGCCAACTGTCGCAACGCCACGGCATCGTTGAGCGGGATACGCCCCAACGCAACCTCGGCATCCTGGGCCATATTCAGCAAGATCTGCCGCAACTGCCCATCCAGGCGCATCAGTGTAGCTTGATCAAAGCATGAACAGTGGTAGCTGTAGCCGATCTCAAGGCGTTCACCGAGGTTGACGGTCAGGGCCAGCGGGTAGTTGGTCATCTCCAACTGTTCCATGGGGCCAAAGCGTGGGCCGCTGTCCGATGCCTGACGCAATGCCGCATCCACCGGGTAGTTCTCGAACACGATCAGCGTATCGAACAGGCCTTGGCCACCCTGCCCGGCCCAGCCCTGTATCGCGTACAGCGGCGTGTGTTCGTGCTCGCGCAGCGCCAGGTTGTCGGCCTGCAGCTTGCGCAAGTAGTCACCCACCGCCTGCCCGGCGTCGAGCCGAACCAGTAGCGGCAAGGTATTGATGAACAGCCCCAGCCAGGATTCGGCGCCCTCCAGCTGTGTCGGACGCCCAGCCACGGTGACACCGGTGCACACGCTCTGCAGGCCGGTATAGCGTTGCAGCAACAGCAACCATGCGCCCTGTACCAAGGTGTTGAGCGTAATCCGCTGGCGCTGGGCGAACGTTTGCAGAGCGGCCGTCTGCTCGACCGTCATTGCCTGTTTCCAGTTGCCCGAGCCCTCGCCGGCTGCAGGCGCGACCATGGTATTGGCCAGCAGGCATGACTCATCGAGCAGGCTCAAGCGCTCACGCCAGAACGCCTCGCTGACGGTTGCATCCTGAGCCTGCAACCACTGGATGTATTGGCGATAACCTCCAGTGACTGGCCGCAGGCTGTGCGGGTCGGCATAGGCCTGCAGCACCTCACCGATCAGTTGGGCGCTACTCCAGCCATCAAGCAGCAAATGATGGCTGGTCCAGATCAGCCGGTAACGTTCGGGCTCGAAACGGATCAGGGTCAAACGTAGTAAAGGCGCCTTGTCCAGCTCAAAGCCACGGGCGTGATCGGCAGATGCGAATTGCTGCAACAACGACTGCACGTCACCCCGGTCACGGTAGTCAAGTACCTGCAATGGCACCGCGACCTGGCGCCGAACCAGTTGCAGCGGTACAGGTAGATCACCGCGCCAGACAAAGCCCGTACGCAAGATGCCATGGCGTGCCAGCGCTATGTGCCAGGCGGCGCGAAAACGCTCGACATCCAGGTTGTCGACGTCCACACAAAGCTGATTCACATAGGTTCCGGCCTCGGGTGCGTACAACGAATGGAACAGCAGGCCCTGCTGCATCGGTGCCAGCGGGTAGATATCCTCAAGTGCATCAGCGCCCAGCGGCAGGCCATCAAGTTGCGACTGGCTCAAACGTACCAGCGGAAAGTCACTCGGCGTCACGCCGCCAGTACCGGCCTCCAGACAATGGTCGAGCAGCGCCTGCAAGGTGTCGCGGTAGTGATCCACCAGCGCTTGCATGCGGGCAGTGCTATGGCGGGAGGTGTCAAAGCGCCAACTCAGGCTCAGTTCGCCGCCATAGACCTGGCCATTGATTTCCAGGCGCCGAGCCGGGCCGGATTGCGCGCCATGCTCACGACCGGCAGACTCAACGGCCGGTTGCAGCAAGCCGCCTTCAGCAAAGCTGCCATCGAACTGGCCGAGGTAGTTGAAGGTGATGTCAGCCCGCGGCAATGCCTGCATCGCGGCCCGGACCTGTGGCGTACCGAGGTAGCGGAGTGCGCCGAAACCGACGCCCTTGTGAGGTAGATTGCGCAGGGCCTCCTTGCAGTCCTTCAGTGTCGTTGCCGGATCGCTGTGAGCGCCAAGGCGCACCGGGTACAGGCTGGTGAACCAACCGACGGTACGGGTCAGGTCGAGGCCATCAAACAACGCCTCGCGGCCATGGCCTTCCAGATCAACCAGCACGCTAGGCTGCCCGCTCCAGGCGCACAAGGTACGGGCCAGGGCCGTCAGCAGCAGTTCGTCAATGCGCGTGCGGTACGCTGTGTTCGCGGTTTTCAGCAACTGGGCGGTGCGGACCTTGTCCAGGGTCAGGGTCAGGCTTTCGATACCGCCGCCAGGGGTACCATCTTCGGGGAACTGATCCACGGGCCCGGCCAACTGCTGTTGCCAGTACGCCACTTCCGTTTGCAGCACCTCGCCGTGGGCAAAGGCCTCCATGTGTTCGGCCCAGTACTTGTAGGCGCTGGTCTTGGCTGGCAACGGTAACCCGGCGTAGGCCTGCTGCAGATCCTCCAGCAGAATGCGCCACGACACGCCATCAACCACCAGGTGATGCACCACCAGCAGCAAGCGGGCCGTACCATCGGCCAGCCGAATATGCACGGCGCGCAGCAGTGGGCCGTCTTGCAGGCTGAGGCTGGCTTGCGCTTCGTCGCAATGGGCGGTGATTTCTGCGGCAGAAGACGCTTGGCGCTCCCACAACACGCCCTGTTCGTTCGGAGCTCGATGGTGTTGAACCCAGCGGCTCCCCTCCTGCTGCCAGCTCAAACGCAACGCGTCATGGTGCGCCACCAAGGCCTGCAAGGCGCGGTTCAGCGCCTGGCTGTCCAGCGGTTGCGCAGCCTTGAGCAGCACCGACTGATTCCAGTGGTGCCGCTGAGGAATCGACTGTTCAAAGAACCAGGCCTGAATCGGCGTCAGCGGTACCGCGCCACTGACCGGGCCCTGGTCAATGGCCAACCCACCTTCCAGCGGTTTGGCCGCACGCGCCAGGGCTTGCAGGGTCTGGTGTTGGAACAGGTCTTTGGGGGTCAGCGCCAAACCGGCCTGCCGCGCACGACTAACCACCTGGATCGAGACGATGGAGTCGCCACCCAACTCAAAGAAGTTGTCGTGCAGCCCGACCTGTTCCAGCCCCAGCACCTGTTGCCAGATCACGGCCAGTGCAAGTTCTTCCGGCGTGCTTGGCGCCTGATAAACCTGGCTTTCCCACACTGGCTCCGGCAGGGCCTTGCGGTCCACCTTGCCATTGGGAGTCAACGGGAAGCGTTCCAGCACCAGGATCTTGCTCGGCACCATGTAGTCCGGCAACGCATCCTTGAGCTGTGCTTTAAGTTCATCGCCCAAGCCTTCATCGCGGCTCGACACCACGTAACCCACCAGGCGTTTGTCGCGCAGCAGCACCACCGCCTCACCGACGTCGGCATGGGCCTGCAGCCGCGCTTCGATTTCACCCAGTTCGATGCGGTAGCCGCGCAGCTTGACCTGTTGGTCGATACGCCCCAGGTATTCCAGATTGCCGTCGGCCAGCCAGCGTACGCGGTCACCGGAGCGGTACAGCCGACCACCGGTGGTGGAGAACGGGTCCGGCACAAAGCGCTCGGCGGTCAGGTCTGGGCGCTGGTGATAACCACGGGCCAGCCCTTCGCCGCCAATGTACAGCTCGCCCGCCACACCCGGTGGCAACAGGTTAAGGTCGGCATCGAGCACGTACAGGGTGCGGTTGCCGACAGCACGGCCGATGGGGGCATAGGGTGTTTCGCACGGTACATTGCCGTCTGCCCGCCACAAGGTCGGGGTGACGATGGTTTCCGTCGGCCCGTAACCGTTGATGATGCGCGGCGCTTTCAGGCCACGGCGCAGCAGCTCGAAGGTCTCCCGCGACACCGCTTCGCCGCCAATGGTGCAGGAGCGCAGCCGCAACGGCTGCGGATGCGCCAAGGCCCACTCGGCCAGTTGATGGGCATAGCTGGTGGGGAAATAGGCCACGGTGATGCCTTCGTCCACCAGCGTCTGGTAGCTCTGCTCTGCCGAGATCAGCCCCGGGCCACGCAATACCAGCCGGGCACCGAACATCATCGGCGACAGCCACTGCTCCACCGCGCCGTCAAAACTGATCGAGGCAAAATGCAGGGCAATGTCGTCGGCGCTCATGCCGTACAGCTCTGCGGCGGCGCGGCAGTGCATACTCAGGGCACCGTGCTCGACGGTCACGCCCTTGGGTTGGCCGGTCGAGCCAGAGGTGTAGATCATGTAGGCGCGTTGCTGCGGGACGACCGTTAGTAATGGCGCCTGTGTTGGCACGGAGCTCAGGTCCAGCTGGTCCAGGGCCACGACTTCGACGCCTTCCGGCCACTCCAGTGCCAGCGCGGCATCGCTCAGCACCCACTTCAGGTCCGCGTCCTTGGCCATGTAGGCCAGGCGCTCGGCCGGGTACTCCGGGTCCAGCGGCACGTAGGCGCCCCCGGCCTTGAGGATCGCCAACGGGGCGAGAATCAGTTCCAGCGAACGGTCCAGCGCGACGCCAACCAGGGTTTCCCGGCCCACGCCCAGCGCGATCAAGCGATGGGCCAGCTGGTTGGCACGCTGTTCCAGCTCAGCGAAGGTCAGCGAGCGATCGCCACACACCAGCGCCACGGCGTCGGGACGCAAGGCGGCTTGCTGGCTGATGGCTTCATGCACCAGCGGCAGGTGTGGCGTAACCTCCGCTGGCTGGCTCCAGGTGTGCAGTTGGCGATGCTCGTCATCGGTCAACCAGCCCAATGCCAGCAGCGGTTGTTGCGGTTGCTCCATCACTTGACGCAGCACCGCCTCAAAACGCTGAGCAAAGCGCTCGATACTGGCAGGCAGGAACACATCCACGGCATAGGTGAAGGACAGCACAATACGCCCGCTATCGTCTTCGCTGCTGTCCAGCCCCAGGTCAAACTGAGCAGCGGTTTCCACCTGATCCAAGGCGTCCAGGGTCAGCCCCGGCAGGTGAGCCAATGCGCCAAAGCGCTGCCGCTGATGGTTGAACAGTACCTGGAACAACGGGTTGTGGCTCAGGCTGCGTTCTGGATGCAACGCCTCAACCAATTGTTCGAAGGGCAGGTCCTGATTGGCCTGGGCGCCTAGGGCCCGTTCGCGTACCTGCTCCAACAGGTCGGCAAAGCCGGCGTGGCTATCGACCACGCAGCGCAGTACCTGGGTGTTGACGAACAGACCGATCAACCCTTCGATTTCCAGCCGATTGCGGTTGGCCGTCGGCACGCCGATACGCAGGTCACACTGGCCACTGGCCCTGTGCAGGCAGACGGCAAAGGTCGCCAGCAGTACCTGGAAGGTCGTCGAGCCCTGTGCCTGAGCGAACTGGCGCAGGCGTTGACCGAAGGCTTCGTCAAGTACACGCCGCTGCTGGGCACCGCGATAGCTTTGCACCGCCGGGCGCGGGAAGTCCCCCGGTAGCTCCAGCACCGCTGAGGTATCCCCCAACTGAGCCGTCCAGTACTCGAGCTGGCGTTGCAGCTCGCCGGCTTCGAGCCACTCGCGCTGCCATTGCGCATAGTCGGCGTACTGCACCGGCAACCCCGGAAGGTCCAGCGCATGGCCTTGAACGCAAGCACTGTAGGCGGCAGCAAACTCATCCACCAACACATTCATAGACCAGCCATCGGCAATGATGTGGTGCAAGGTCAACAGCAGCGCGTACTCGTCATCGGCCAAGGTCAACAGGGTGACCCGAAGCAACGGACCGTTAGCCAGGTCGAAGGGTTGCAAGGCTTCGGCTTCAACGGCGGCAGCCAGGGCTTCCGGGCCCTGCCCGCGCAAATCAATCGACCTGATGGCCAGGGGCGTCGGCGCATCAATCACCTGCCGTGGCTGTGCATCGGCATCTGCGATAAAACGGGTGCGCAGGCTTTCGTGACGCACCACTAGCCCATCGAAAGCGTTCTGCAGCGCATTTCGATCGAGTTGACCACGCAGGCGCAGCGCGCCCGGAATGTTGTAGGCACTGTTGGCCGGCGCCAGTTGCGTGAGAAACCACAACCGTTGTTGAGCATAAGACAAGGCCAGTGGCAGGGTGCGATCAGCCGGGCTGATAGGCATCTGCGCAAACAGGTCGATACCTTTCTTCTTCAAGAGTGCGGCCAGTGCCTTGCGTTTTTCAGGGGCAAGGTCTTTCAAGGATGCGATCAGGCTTTGCATAAATTCAGTTCTGTCCTATTCCGCCAGCAGGGCTTCAAGTTCTTCAGTCGAAAGACCGTCGAGTTCCGCCAATGCCGCATGGATATCGTCTTGCAGTTCTTGGCGCGCAGCCTCGGCGTAAGGGCGCAATGCCTCGACATAACGGGCGAAGGCCTCAAGCTGTGGGTGTTCGAACAGCTCGCGCACGCCAACGTCGAGATCGAACTCACGCTTGAGGCGTGAAACGGTCTGTACCGCCAGCAAGGAATGCCCGCCCCGTTCGAAAAAGTGGTCATCAAGGCCCACACGTTCCACGTCCAGTACCTGCGCCCAGATACGGGCGATGGCTTGTTCGGTGTCAGTCTGCGGCGCCCGGTACTCGCGGCCTGCTGCAGCGTCCGGCTCAGGTAGCGCGCGGCGGTCGAGCTTGCCGTTGGCGGTCAGTGGCAAGCTCGCCAACACCACGATCTGTGCCGGGACCATGTATTCCGGCAGCCGTTCATGCAGGTGGGCCTTGAGCTCGTCCTGAATCGCCCGGTCCGGGCTGGCGACATAGCCCACCAGCCGGGGGCCACCGGCCCCGTCCTTCACCAGAACCGCCGCTTCGCTGACCTGCGGGTGGCTTTGCAACTGCGCTTCGATTTCACCCAATTCGATGCGGAAACCACGGATTTTCACCTGCTGGTCGATACGGCCGAGGTATTCCAGGCTGCCGTCGACCCGGCGTCGGGCCAGGTCGCCGCTGCGATACATGCGTTGGCTGGCATCGAACGGGCTGGCGATGAAACGTTCGCTGGTCAGCTCCGGGCGGTTCAGGTAGCCACGGGCCAAACCAGCACCGCCGACGTACAGCTCACCGGCAATGCCGACCGGTTGCGGGTTGAGGTTGGCGTCCAGCACGTGCAGGCTGAGGTCGGCCAACGGTCGGCCAATCGGGCTCGGGCCCTTATGTGAAAGGTCTTGCCCGGTGATTTCCCGGTAGGTCACATGCACCGTGGTTTCGGTAATGCCGTACATGTTGATCAGCCGTGGCTGGCGATCACCGTAGCGCTCGAACCACGGCCGCAGGCTTTCCAGTTCCAGGGCTTCGCCGCCAAAGATCACGTAACGCAGGCTCAACGGCGCCGTGTTTTTCTGCGCCAGCGGGATCAACTGACGGAACGCCGACGGCGTCTGGTTCAGCACCGTCACGCCCTCTTCGCTCAGGAGCTTGAGGAAGTCTTCCGGTGAACGGCTGGTGAAATACGGCACGATCACCAAAGAACCGCCGTGCACCAGGGCGCCAAAGATTTCCCACACCGAGAAGTCGAAGGCATAGGAATGGAACAGTGTCCAGACGTCGTCTTGGTTGAAACCAAACTCACCCTGGGTGGCCTGGAACAGGCGTTCGACGTTGCGCTGGGTTAACTGCGCGCCTTTCGGCTGGCCGGTCGAGCCCGAGGTGTAGATCACATAGGCCAGTTGTTCCGGGTCGATAGTCACCTGTGGTGCGCTCGACGATTCTGCAGAAAGGTCCAGGGTATCGAGCGCCAACACCTGTACCGGCAACTGCAAGTCCAGGCTGGACAGGCTGATCACCTGTTGCAGGCCGGAATCCTCGACCATGTAGGCCAAGCGCTCCACCGGGTAGTCCGGATCCAGCGGCACGTAGGCACCGCCAGCCTTGAGCACGGCCAACAGGGCGACGATCAGTTCCGCTGAACGAGGCAAGGCCACGCCGACCAGTACATCGCTGCCCACGCCCAGGCGTATCAGCCGATGGGCCAGTTGGTTCGCGCGCTGCTCCAGCTCGGCGTAGCAGACACTGACGCCCTGATGACGGATCGCCACGGCGTCAGGGCGCAACGCCGCCTGCGCGGCAATACGGGACGATACCGGCACGAACGCCGGGAAATGCTGCTGCACTGCGCTCCAGTGCACCAGTTGTTGACGCGCGGTGACATCATTCAGTTCCAGCCGCCCAAGCGGTTGCGCGGCATCACGGGCCATACCGAGCATCAAGCAGCACAGTTGTGCCATCAGTTGCTGCACGGTTGTATCATCGAATGCCGCACGGTCATGGCTACAGGAAAGCGCCAACGCTTCACCCAGGTTAACGGTCAGGGCCAATGGGTAGTTGGTCATCTCCAATTGATCGACAGGGCCGAACTGCAGGGCCTGGTCCTGATGCTGGCGCAACGCCTGATCCACCGGGTAGTTTTCGAACACCACCAGCGTATCGAACTGCGCTTGCCCGCCTTGCCCGGCCCAGCCCTGTATCGCGTACAGCGGCGTGTGTTCATGCTCGCGCATGGCCAGGTTGTCGGTTTGCAGGGCGCGCAAGTAGTCGCCCACCGCCTGTTCGGCGAGCGGCTGCTGAATGACCGGCAATGTGTTGATGAACAGGCCCAGCCAGGACTCGACCCCTTCCAGCTGCGTGGGGCGACCCGCTACGGTGACGCCGGCGCACACATGCTCAAGACCGGTGTAGCGCTGCAGCAAGAGCAACCATGCGCCCTGTACCAAGGTGTTGAGCGTGATCCGCTGGCGCTGTGCAAATTCGCGCAGACGATGTGTTTCGTCTTTGGTCAGCACCCGTGCGCATGCGCCATAACCGCTTTCCTGGCTCTGGGAGACAGCACTGGCCAACAGGCACGGTTCGTCCAGTGGCGCCAGACGAGCACGCCAAAAGTGCTCGCTGGCCTCAACATTCTGCTCTTGGAGCCAGTCGATGTAGTCACGGAAACCGCCTTTGACCGGTTTCAGTGCCAAGGGATCCGCGTAGTGGCGAAGTACCTCGCCAATCAGTTGGGCGTTGCTCCAGCCATCGAGTAACAGGTGATGGCTGGTCCAGATCAGTCGATGACGCTGATCGCTAACGCGCACCAGGCACAAGCGCAGCAAGGGTGCGTGCTGCAAATCGAAGCCACGGGTGTGCTCTTCGCGTGCCACCTGTGCCAGGGCCTTTTCCTCAACGGCGCGTTCACGCCAGTCGAGCACCTGCATCGGCACCTGTAACTGACGATGAACCACTTGTACCGGCGCAGGCAGGTCTTGCCAGGCAAAGCCCGTGCGCAGGATCGCGTGACGCTCCAGTGCAGCCTGCCAGGCGGCGCGGAAACGCTCGACATCCAGGCCGTCGATATCAACACACAGTTGGTTGATGTAGGTACCGGCGTGCGGTGCGAACAATGAGTGGAACAACAGCCCTTGCTGCATAGGCGACAGCGGGTAGATGTCTTCAATTTCACGTGGTGGGACGGCCAGTCCATCGAGTTGCGCCTGGGTCAGTTGCGCCAGTGGAAAATCACTGGGCGTCACACCGTAGGCCATTGGGCTCATGCAGTGATCAAGCACGCGGATGAGTTCGCGCAGGTAATCGTCCAACAGCACCTGTAACCGGGCACGACTGAAACGGGCAGCGTCAAAGCGCCAACTCAAGCGCAACTCGCCGGCATACACCTGGCAGTTGATTTCCAGCGCAGCCAATGCGGGCGTACCTGCCCCCTGCTCCACCCCTGCCGATTCACTGGCGGGGTGCAGCAGGTCATCGGCGCCGAAGCTGGTGTCGAACTGCCCCAGGTAGTTGAAGGTGACCTGTGCCGCAGGCAACTCATGCAACTGCTCGGCCCTTGCCAAGTAACGCAGGGCACCATAACCAACACCTTTATGCGGCACCTGACGCAGGGTCTCTTTGGTCGCCTTCAGCGTCGTCGCCAGATCGCTGTGAGCGCCAAGGCGCACCGGGTACAGGCTGGTGAACCAACCAACGGTACGGGTCAGGTCGAGGTCCGCGAACAACGCCTCGCGGCCATGCCCTTCCAGATCGACCAGCACGCTGGGCTGCCCGCTCCAGGCGCACAAGGTACGGGCCAGGGCCGTAAGCAGCAGTTCGTCAATGCGTGTGCGGTACGCCGCGTTCGCGGTTTTCAGCAACTGGGCGGTGCGGGCCTTGTCCAGGGTCAGGGTCAGGCTTTCGATACCGCCGCCAGGGGTGCCATCTTCCGGGAACTGATCCACGGGCCCGGCCAACTGCCGTTGCCAGTACGCCACTTCCGTTTGCAGCACCTCGCCGTGGGCAAAGGCTTCCATGTGTTCGGCCCAGTGCTTGTAGGCGCTGGTCTTGGCTGGCAACGGTAACCCGGCGTAGGCCTGTTGCAGATCCTCCAGCAGAATGCGCCACGACACGCCATCAACCACCAGGTGATGCACCACCAGCAGCAAGCGTGCCGTCCCATCGGCCAGCCGAATATGCACGGCACGCAGCAGTGGGCCGTCTTGCAGGCTCAGGCTGGCTTGCGCTTCGTCGCAATGGGCGGTGATTTCTGCGGCAGAAGCCGCTTCGCGCTCCCACAACACGCCCTGCTCGTTGTGGGCTCGATGGTGTTGAACCCAGCTGCTCCCCTGCTGCTGCCAGCTCAAACGCAACGCGTCATGGTGCGCCACCAAGGCCTGCAAGGCGCGGTTCAGCGCCTGGCTGTCCAACGGTTGCGCGGCCTTGAGCAGCACCGACTGGTTCCAGTGGTGCCGCTGAGGAATCGGCTGTTCAAAGAACCAGGCCTGGATCGGCGTCAGCGGCACCGCGCCACTGACCGGGCCCTGATCAATGGCCAACCCGCCCTCCAGCGGTTTGGCCGCACGCGCCAGGGCTTGCAGGGTCTGGTGTTGGAACAGGTCTTTGGGCGTCAGCGCCAAACCGGCCTGCCGCGCACGGCTGACCACCTGGATCGAAACGATAGAGTCGCCACCCAGCTCAAAGAAGTTGTCGTGCAGCCCGACCTGTTCCAGCCCCAACACCTGTTGCCAGATCGCAGCCAGTGCACGTTCTTCCGGCGTGCTTGGCGCCTGATAAACCTGGCTTTCCCACACTGGCTCCGGCAGGGCCTTGCGGTCCACCTTGCCATTGGGAGTCAACGGGAAGCGTTCCAGAATCAGGATCTTGCTCGGCACCATGTAGTCCGGCAGTTGCTGCCTCAATTCAGCGAGCAAGGTTTCAGCCAGGCTTTCATCCGCAGCAGCGACCACATAACCCAGCAGATGCTTGCCATTGACCACTACCAACGCTTCGCGAACCGCAGCATGGGCCAGCAGGCAGGCTTCGATTTCACCCAGTTCGATGCGGTAACCGCGCAACTTGATCTGCTGGTCGATACGGCCCAGGTACTCCAGTTGCCCGTCATCACGACGGCACACACGGTCACCTGTACGGTACAGACGGCCACCGGTGTTCGAGAGCGGGTCGGGGATAAAACGTTCGGCGGTCAGGTCCGGGCGCTGGTAGTAACCTCGCGCGAGCCCTTCGCCCCCTATATACAACTCGCCGATCACGCCCGTCGGAACCGGGTTGAGGTCGGCATCGAGAATATGCGCCTGACGCGCCCCGACCACCTCACCCAATGGCGCATAGGCGCGCGTTGACGGCCGACCATCGGCCTGCCAGAGCATCGGCGTGATGACGCATTCGGTCGGGCCGTAGCCGTTGATCAACTGGCAACCCAGCGTCTGCTGGAGCAGGCTCAGGATTTGCGTTGGCACCGCTTCACCACCCAAGGTGCAGAGGCGAACCGCCAGCTTCCGCGGTTCACTGCGCAGGGTGTCGCCCAACTGCTGGGCATAGGACGGCGGCAGATCAAGCAGGCTGACCCGCTCGCTGTCCAGCACCTGCAACAAACGCTCGATGCCCCATACATCCTGCCCGCGCATCACCACCCGTGCCCCGGCGGCCAACGGCAGCAACCACTGCTCGGCAGCGGCATCGAAGCCCAGCGAGGCGAACAGCAACATCGCATCATCCGGCGTCACCTGATAGATACCCTGCATCGCCGCCAAGTGACCGGCCAATGCACCATGGCTGACAGCCACGGACTTGGGCTTGCCGCTGGAGCCGGAGGTATAGATCAGGTAGGCCAACTGCCCGGAATGCACCGTGACCTGGGGTTGGCTGTTGGATTCATGTTGCAGGTCCATCCGGTCCAGCACGTAGGCGCCAATACCCGTCGGCAGGCTCATCTCGGTCAGCGCTTCAGCCAGCACCCACTCAAGACCGGCTTCATGGGCCATAAGGGTCAGGCGCTCGACCGGCAATTCAGGGTCCAGCGGCAGGTAGGCAGCGCCGGCCTTGAGCACGGCCAGCATGGCGATCAACGCGCGTGGCGTGCGCTGCAGCAACACGCCCACGGGCTGCTCCGGCTGCAGCCCGTCACGGAGCAAGCGCTGAGCCAACTGGTTGCTGTGCGCATCCAGTTCAGCAAAGCTCATGTGCAAGCGTTTACCGTGCTCATCCCAGACCAGTGCCACCGCATCCGGCCGCTCAACCGCGTGTTGCGCGATGCGCTGATGAATGGGCAGTGCACCGCTGTAGCGGCTGGCGACTGCCGGTAGCTGACGCTCGGCGGGCAATAGCAGATCCAGGCCTGCCAGCGGTGCGCGAGGCTGGGCCAGCAGTTGCCCAAGCAAGCGCTCGAAGCGCTCAGCAAGGCGGGCAATGCTCCGCGCTTCAAACAGTTCGACGGCGTAGGTAAAACTCAACTGCAATGAACCGTCCGCCGCTTCCAGGCTGTCCAGAATCAGTTCAAATTGCGCGTTACCCACGCTGTTAGGCAGTACTTCGGCGCTCAAGCCTGGCAACTGCCGTAAACCCTGTGCGGTTTCACGCTGATGGTTGAACATCACCTGGAACAACGGCGTACGGCTCAGGCTGCGCTCCGGTTGCAGCGCGTCCACCAGCCGCTCAAAGGGCACGTCCTGGTTCGCCTGGGCTTCAAGGCCAAGGGCATTGACCTGCTGCAGCAGTTGCGCGAAGCCCTCGCGCCCATCGACCTGAATACGCAGCACCTGGGTGTTGACGAAAAAGCCGATCAGGCCTTCGAGTTCCAACCGGTTACGGTTGGCTTGAGGAATACCGATGCGCAGGTCACGCTGGCCACTGTGCCGATACAGCAGCCAGGCATAGGACGCCAGGAGCAGCTGAAACAGCGATGCCCCGTGCTGCCCGGCCAATGCGCGCAAGCGTGTGCCGAAGGCGGCTGGCAAGGTCAGTACATGCTTGGCACCGCGCAGACTCGGCATTGCCGGGCGCGGATGGTCCAGCGGCAACTCCAGCAACGGCTGCTCGCCGCCCAGCCTGTCACACCAGTAGGCCAGTTGTTCGGCGACCTGTGGGCCGTCCAGCCGCTGCTGTTGCCACAGCGCGTAGTCGGCATACTGCAGAGAAAGCGCAGGCAAACGCGCGGCGCGGCGCTCCTTGGCGGCGCGATACAGTTCGGCAAACTCCTCGATCACAATGCCCATCGAGGCACCGTCGGTGATGATGTGATGCAGGGTCACCAGCAACACCCAGCGGTCGTCCGCACGTTCCAGCAGGGTCACGCGCAACAATGGCCCATTGCCCAGATCAAACGGGCGCAAGGCTTCACGCCGGGCTTCTTCGAGTACGGCGGTGAACGACTGCCCATGCATCGGTACACGGGTGATGGAAATGGGTCGAGGCTCATCAATCAGCTGCTGCGGTTGGCCAGCGGCGTCGAGCGCAAAGCGTGTGCGCAGGCTTTCATGACGCGCCACCAGCGCGTCGAACGCCTGCTGCAGCGCCTGATGATCAAGCGTGCCCTGCAGTTGCAGCGCAGCCGGAATGTTGTAGGCCGCGCTATCAGGCTCCATCTGCGCGAGGAACCACAGGCGTTGCTGTGCGGCCGATAACGGCAACACCGATGGCCGAGGTGCAACCCTTAACGGTGCCTGCGCCGCAACCTGTTCAGGCAACTGTGCGACAGCGCTGGCAAAGCCGGAAAGGTCAGCGGCTTCAAACAGGCAGCGCAACGGCACTTCACGCTTGAGTTGTCGACGAATGCGGCTGATCACCTGGGTTGCCAACAGCGAATGGCCACCCAGCTCAAAGAAATTGTCGTCCAGCCCTACCCGTTCAACACCCAGCACCTGCGCCCAGATCCCGGCCAGGCTGATCGCAGGCTCGCTGTCGGCGGCTCGCCATGCGCGGGCCTGCCATACCGGCTCAGGCAAGGCCAGCCGGTCGATCTTGCCATTGGGTGTCAGCGGCAGTTGCTCCAGCACCACGATCTGCGCGGGCACCATGTACTCGGGCAGACTGCGACGCAGTTCGGCTTTAAGGGTTTCGGCCAGCGTTTCCCCCGCTGAGGCCGCGACATAACCGACCAGGCGCGTGCCAGCGGCGGCTTCTCGGGCCAGCACCACGGCAGCACGCACCTCGGCGTTGGCCAGCAGTTGCGCTTCGATTTCACCCAATTCAATGCGGAAGCCGCGAACCTTGACCTGATGGTCGATACGTCCGAGGTACTCCAGGACGCCATCGCGCCGCCAGCGCACCAGATCGCCTGTGCGGTACAAACGCGCCCCCGGCTCACCGAACGGGTCTGGCACAAAGCGCTCGGCGGTCAGGTCCGGGCGTTGATGGTAACCACGGGCCAGGCCTGCGCCGCCGATGTACAACTCTCCGGTGATGCCGACTGCAACCGGCTCAAGACGCGCATCGAGTACATAGGTCGAGGTCGCGGCGATGGGCCGGCCAATGGGTTGGTTCGCCGGGCTGACGGCGCGCATGGCTTGCGCGGTGGACCAGATGGTGGTCTCGGTGGGACCGTACAGGTTCCATAGCCGGGCACCGTTACTGCCCAGCGCTTCGGCCAGATCGCGCGGCAAGGCCTCTCCCCCGCAGATCAGGGTGTGCCGCGATGACGGCTGCCACCCGCTCTCCAGCAGGATGCGCCATGTCGCCGGGGTTGCCTGCATGACGTCGGCCTTTTCCAGCGCGGCTTGCAGCGCCAGGCCATCGCGGGCCTGTTCGGCACTGGCCAGCAGCACGCAGGCGCCACGCGTCAGCGGCAGGTACAGTTCCAACGCGGCGATATCGAACGACAGCGAGGTCACCGCCAGCCAGGACTGATCGGCAGCGATGCCCGGAGCCTCGGCCATCGATTGCAGGAAGTTGCTCAATGCGCCATGACGGACCATCACCCCCTTGGGTTTGCCGGTGGAGCCCGAGGTGTAGATGACGTACGCCAACTGCTCCTCAGCCACGGCAATGTTCGGGGCCGTGCTCGGCTCTGCGCCAAGGTCCAGTGTGTCCAGATGCAAGGCCTGGATCCCTTGCGCCACGTTCAGGCGATCTGCGACCACGGTGCTGGTCAATAGCAGCTCCAGGCCCGAATCTTCGATCATGTAGGCCAGGCGCCCCGCCGGGAACTCCGGGTCCAGCGGCACATAGGCCGCACCGGCCTTGAGCACGGCGAGTAACGCCACTAGCAGATGGGGTGAACGCTCCAGCGAGACCCCCACCCGCGCATCGGGGCCAACGCCCAGCGCCAGCAGCCGATGCGCCAGACGATTGGCCCGTTGCTCCAACTCGACAAAGCTCAGGGTTGTGCCCTCGGCAACCAGCGCAGGTGCATCCCCCTGGCGTGCGGCGCAGGTTTCAATCAGGCGGTGCACCGCTGTCAGTTCCGGGAAGCTGCGGGTGTTATTGGCCAAGGCCACGATGCTGCGACGCTCGTCCTCGTCGAGCAATGGCACTGCGTCCAGTGCACAATCCGGGGTCTGCGGCAGCACCTGCAACAGGCGCAGGAAGTGTCGCGCGAGCTGCTCAATACTGGCCGCGTCAAACAGGTCAGTGGCGTAGCCGAAGGTCAGCCGCAAGACGCCAGCGCTGTCCTCCTCACTGTCCAGGTTGAGGTCGAACTGCGCGTTACGGCTTTCACGCTCGAACGGCTCGACACGCAGCCCCGGTAACCGAGCCAGGGCATCAAGGTCACGACGCTGATGGTTGAACATCACCTGGAACAGCGGGTTGTGGCTCAAGCTGCGCTCAGGTTGCAACGCTTCGACCAGTTGCTCAAACGGCAGGTCTTGATGTGCCTGTGCCCCAAGGGCGGCTTGCTTGACCTGTTCAAGCAAGTGGGCGAAGCCCTGTTCGCCGTCCACGTCACTGCGCAACACCTGGGTGTTGACGAAGAAACCGATCAACCCTTCACATTCCAGGCGCTGACGGTTGGCGATAGGCACGCCAATACGCAGGTCCCGCTGACCACTGTAGCGATACAACAGGACCTGAAACGCCCCGAGCAGCACCTGAAACAGCGTACAGCCGTGACGCTGGGCAAACTGACGCAGTTCATCGCTGAGCGCGGCCGGTACGACCAGCGCATGTTTGCTGCCACGGTAATCGCGCACTGCCGGGCGTGGGTGGTCGGCGGGCAGTTCGAGCATCGGCTGACGCTCACCCAGTTGTTGCCGCCAGTAGGCCAGTTGGCGATCCTGCTCCCCCGCTTCCAGCCAACTGCGCTGCCACAACGCGTAGTCACGGTACTGGATCGTCAAGGCCGGGAGCTCAGGCTCGCTGCCGGCGCTGAACGCCGCATAGGCCTTGGCGAACTCGTCGATCAGTACCTTCATTGACCAGCCATCGGCGATGATGTGGTGCAGGGTTACCAACAGCACATGCTCGTCATCGGCCAGACGCAGCAGGCCAACCCGCAGCAACGCGTCGTGTTGAAGGTCGAACGGCGTCAGGGCCTCGAGCGTGGCCGCGCCTCGCGCAGCGCCTTCACGTTTAGCGGCCGGCAAATCGCACAGGTCCTGCTCGCGGATGTCCAGCGCTTGCTGGTTCAGCACGATCAACTGTGGCTGATCATCGTGACCACGCTGAATACGGCTGCGCAGTGTTTCATGACGCGCAACGATCCGCTCGAACGCACGCTGCAGGGCGGCACGGTCCAGTGTGCCGCTCAGGCGCAGCGAACCGGCGATGTTGTAGGCACTGCTCTGCGGCATCAATTGTGCGAGGAACCACAGGCGTTGCTGCGCGTATGACAGTACCCCACTGTGGGCACCGATCCCCGCAGGGATCGGCAGCAAGTTGAGGTTAAGGTTCTGTTCCCCCAAGCGTTGGAAAAACACCCGACGTTTCTCACCGGGCAGCGCCATGAAGCGCTGTGCCAGTTCTAGCGCGACAGTCTGGTCAAGCATGTTCAGTCAATCTCCAAATCGGTGAGAAGTGCTGCCATCCGGCGTGCGGTGTCGGCGTTCAACGCCTGGCTGTGGCAGGCATCGACCTGCGCGCAGAAACGCGTCAGGGTGGTGGCTTCAAAAAGCTCGCGCAGTGCAACCTGAGTATCCAACTGCTGTTGCACACGGGAAATCACCTGGGTTGCCAGCAGCGAGTGGCCGCCCAGTTCAAAGAAGTCATCGTCCAGGCCGACCCGCTCAACGCCTAACAGTTCGGCCCACAGGCTGGCTACAGCCCGCTCGGTATCGGTCTGCGGCGCCCGGTACTCGCGGCCTGCAGCAGCGTCCGGCTCGGGTAGCGCGCGACGGTCGAGCTTGCCGTTGGCGGTCAGTGGCAACATCGGCAACACCACGATCTGTGCCGGGACCATGTACTCCGGCAGCCGTTCATGCAGGTGGGCCTTGAGCTCGTCCTGAATCGCCGGCACCGGGCTGGCGACATAGCCCACCAGCCGGGGGCCACCGGCGCCCTCCTTGACCAGCACCGCCGCTTCGTTGACCTGCGGGTGGCTTTGCAACTGCGCTTCGATTTCACCCAGCTCGATGCGGAAACCGCGGATTTTCACCTGCTGGTCGATACGCCCCAGGTATTCCAGGCTGCCATCGGACAGGCGCCGGGCCAGGTCGCCGCTGCGGTACAGACGTTGGCTGGCGTCGAACGGGCTGGCGATGAAGCGTTCGCTGGTCAGCTCCGGGCGGTTCAGGTAGCCACGGGCCAAGCCGGCACCGCCGACGTACAACTCACCGGCAACGCCGACCGGTTGCGGATTCAGGTTGGCGTCCAGCACGTGCAGGCTGAGGTCGGCCAACGGCCGGCCAATCGGGCTCGGGCCTCTATGGACAAGGTCTCGCTCGGTGATTTCCCGGTAGGTCACGTGCACCGTAGTTTCGGTGATGCCGTACATGTTGATCAGCCGTGGCTGGCGATCACCGTAGCGCTCGAACCACGGCCGCAGGCTTTCCAGTTCCAGTGCCTCGCCGCCAAAAATCACGTAACGCAGGCTCAACGGCACCGTGTTTTTCTGCGCCAGCGGGATCAACTGACGGAACGCCGACGGCGTCTGGTTCAGCACCGTCACGCCCTCTTCGACCAGCAACGCCAGGAACTCTTCCGGTGAACGGCTGGTGAAATACGGCACGATCACCAAAGAACCGCCGTGCACCAGTGCGCCAAAGATTTCCCACACCGAGAAGTCGAAGGCGTAGGAATGGAACAGGGTCCAGACGTCGTCGTGGTTGAATCCGAAATCGCCCTGGGTGGCCTGGAACAGCCGCTCGACGTTGCGCTGGGTCAACTGCGCGCCTTTCGGCTGACCGGTCGAGCCCGAGGTGTAGATCACATAGGCCAGTTGTTCCGGGTCGATAGTCACCTGTGGTGCGCTGCATGGCTCTGCTGAAAGGTCCAGGGTGTCCAGCGCCAATACCTGTAGCGGCAACTGCAGGTCCAGGCTGGACAGGCTGATCACCTGTTGCAGGCCGGAATCCTCGACCATGTAGGCCAAGCGCTCCACCGGGTAGTCCGGATCCAGCGGCACGTAGGCACCGCCGGCCTTGAGCACGGCCAACAGGGCGACGATCAGTTCCGCTGAACGAGGCAAGGCCACGCCGACCAGCACATCGCTGCCCACACCGAGGCTCACCAAGCGATGGGCCAGTTGATTGGCACGTTGCTCCAGTTCGGCGTAGCAGAGGCTGACGCCCTGATGACGGATCGCCACGGCGTCAGGGCGCAACGCCGCCTGCGCGGCAATACGGGTCGAGATCGGCACGAACGCCGGGAAGTGTTGCTGCAGCGCGCTCCATTGCGCCAACTGCTGCCGCTCGGTAGCGCTGTTGAGCTGCACCCCACCCAGCGCTGTGTCACTGCCAGCCACCAGGTGTTTGAGCACCTGCAGCCAATGTGCGCCCAACCGCTCAATGGTCGAGTGTTCGAAACGTTCGGCGGCATACAACAGGCGTACGTGAACCACACCGTCAGTGTTTTCTTCGGTGTCCAGCACCAGGTCAAATTGAGCACTGCGCTCTGTCAGTTCCAGGCGTTCAAAGCCGAGCCCGCTGCGTTGCGCCAGGCCGGCGATATCGCGGCGCTGGTGGTTGAACAACACCTGAAACAGCGGGTGCGTCCCGGGTGTGCGCTGGCTGACCAGCGTCTCCACCAACTGCTCGAACGGCACGTCGGCGTGGGCCTGGGCGTTGAGGGTGACCTCCCGGGCCTGGCCCAGCAGTTCGCCAACCGTCTGCACAGCAGCCAATTGCAGGCGCAGTACCAGCGTGTTGATCAAACAACCCACCAGCCCCTGGCTTTCGCCCTGCTCGCGGCCACTGACCGGCAAGCCGATGCGCACATCGTGTTGCCCGCTGTACCGTTGCAGCAGCAGACCGAAACCGGCCAGCAGCACATGGAACAAGGTACAGCCATTGGTTTGCGCGGTGTGGCGCAGATCCGCGAGCAATGCCCCGTCCAGCGTAAAGCCATGGCAGGCGCCACGCCCCTGCGACAGTTCCGGGCGGGCACGGTCATACGGCAGGGCCAGCGGTTCGCCCGCGTCCTCCAGTTGCGCAGTCCAGTAACCCAGTTGGCGTTGCATTTCGGCGCCATCCAGACGCTCACGCTGCCAGGCGACGTAATCGACGTAGTCCCACGCCAACACAGGCAACTGCGCAGTCCGCCCAGCCTTGGCGGCGGCGTAGCACTCACCCAGTTCGTCCATCAACAATGCCATGGACCAGCCATCGGCGATCAGGTGATGTAGGCACACCAGCACGACGTGGCGGTCCTGTTCAAGCTGCATCAGCGTGACCCGCAGCAACGACGCATGCTCCAGATCGAATGGACGGGCGATCTCGTCGGCGGCTATCTGATGCACTGCAGCAAGGCGTTGCCCCGGCGCTACATGGTTCACGTCGACATCGCGCCACTGCGGTCTGCGCCCAGCGACGATCCTGAGTCGCGGTTGCCCGGCGTCATCGAAAAACGCGGCGCGCAGCATTTCATGGCGTTCCGCCAATTGGGCAAAGGCCTGGCGCAAGGCGTCATGCTGCAGTTCGCCGCTCAGTTGCAAGGCACCGGCAATGGTGTAGGCACTGCTTTGTGGGTCCAGTTGCGCCAGGAACCACAGCCGTTGTTGCGCCGCGGACAGGGGCAAGACGCCCGTGCGTGGCAGCCGGGGAATAGCCGGCGTCTCGGGTGCGGCCAAGGCCGTCGGCGCCGGTTGCAATGCCGCCAGGGCAGCAATGGTCGGCATGGCGAACAACTGTTTCGGTGTCAGCTTCAAGCCACGTTTTCTGGCACGGGCAATAATCTGCAGGCTCAGGATCGAGTCGCCGCCCAGTTCAAAGAAATTGTCGTCACGACCGACCTTGTCGCACTTGAGCACCGCCTGCCATATCTCGGCCAGGAGGGTTTCGTGCTCGCCTTGCGGGGCCGCGAAGTGCTGCGTGGGGCTGGCCTCGGTCGGTGCGGTCGGCAAGGGCAAGGCGTTTCGATCGAGCTTGCCATTGGCATTCAACGGCAAACGCTCGAGCAGGATCAGTCGGGCCGGCACCAGATAGTCCGGCAGGTGCTGTGCAAGGTGCTCGCGCAGGCTGTCCAGGTGCAGGTGCGTGCCTGTTTCTGCTACCAGATAGCCCAGTAATTGCGGATGTTCATCGGCGTTCAGGCTGGCCAGTCGCACCGCAGCGGCCGCGACACCCGGCAATGCACTCAAGCAGGCGGTGATCTCACCCAGTTCGACGCGGTTACCGCGAATCTTCACCTGATCGTCAGTGCGGCCGAGAAACTCCAGTTGCCCCTCACGCAGGCACACACGATCCCCCGTGCGGTACAGCCGCTCGCCCGGGAATGCCGGCGCGAAGACAAAGCGCTCGGCAGTCTGCCCGGCTTGCCCCTGGTACCCACGCGCCAGGCAGCGACCACTGAGGTACAGCTCTCCCGGTTGCCCGGCGGGCAACAACCGTTGCTCGGCATCCAGCACCCGCGCAACCACGTTGGCCAGCGGTCGGCCCAACGGCAGGCGATCGGGTGTCGAGTGATCGGCGCCCAGTGCCCAGGTCAGCACGCCCACCGTGGTTTCACTCGGGCCATAGTGGTTGATGATCCGGCAATCCGAACGCAGTGCGCGAATGCGCTCCAACAGCGCCCTGTCGCAGGCTTCGCCCCCCACGATCAGGGTATGGCCGGGCAGCACATCGGCTGCGCGCTCGGCGTGCAACAGGCCACGCAAGTGGCTTGGCACGATTTTCAATACCTCAACCTGATGGCGCGTCATGTACTCGGCGAAGCGGTCGGGGTCAAAGCGCCGCTCCTGCCCGGGCACATGCAGCAGGCCGCCATTACACAAAGCGCCGAACAGCTGGGTATGGCCCAGGTCCGCAGCACTGGTCGACACCAGCGCCATGCTTGCCCCGGAGGGCAATTGCAGGCGTTCCAGAATGGCCTGTACATAGTTGGCCAGTGCGCCATGCTCGACCAGAACGCCTTTGGGCTGCCCGGTAGAGCCCGAGGTGTAGATCAGGTAGGCGCCCTGCTCGGCGGACACCCGCAGCACAGGGGCTTCGGCGCTCTGGCCGCTCAGCTCAGCGCTGTCCAGCGCCAACAGCGGATGCGCGCAGGCTTCGGCCAACGTTTGGGTGGCAGCATGGCACAGCAGCAACGCCGCACCACTACCGTCAAGCAGCCTGCCAAGGCGTTCAGCGGGCTGGCGACAGTCCAGCGGCAGGTACACCGCACCGGCCTTGAGGATGCCGAGCAAACCGATGACCAGGTCAACCGATGGCTCGACACACAGGCCAACCGGCGTTTCCGGGCATACACCGCGCTGGATCAGTGCATGGGCCAGGCGGTTGGCGGCCGCTTCGACCTTGGCCCGACTCAGCCGTTGCTGTTCGTCCTGTAGCGCAGGGGCATCGGGATTCAGGGCCAACTGTTCGGCCCAGCCATCGAGCACCGTCACCCACGGGAACTCACGTGTATCGCCGCGCAGTTCACTCAGCGCGTGCGCTGCATCGCCTGGCAGCGCCACCGGCAGTTGCTGCACACGCTGTTCAGGTTGGTTGGCCATGGCCATCAGCACCTGCCGCACTTGCTGCAGCAAACGTTCGATCTGCTGGGCGCTGAACGCCGCGCGTTGGAACGAAAACGTCAGGTGCAGTTGCTCATCAAGACTGGCGATCAGGCTCAACGGGTAGTTGTTACGCCCACGCGCTGCTGCCTCGGCCGCCTGATCGTCGAGCAGGCTCAGCTTCAGGCCCGCCGGTTGCTGGCGCAGCACCTCGTCCAGCGGGTAGTTCTCGAACACCAGAATGCTCTCGAACAGTGCGCCGCTCTGCACGCCGTCGCCGGGACGGGCCATGCGCTGCACGTCGGCCAGTGGGCTGTGCTCCTGTGCACGCAAGTCCAGGTTGGTACGCTGCAAGGCTTGCAACCAGGACACCACCGATTGTTCCATCGGCAGTTGGACCCGTAGCGGCAAGGTGTTGATGAACAGCCCGACCATTTCTTCGACACCGGCCAGCGGCAAGCCGCGACCAGAAACCGTGATGCCGAACAGCACATCGCTGCTGTTGGCATAGTGCCCCAGCAACACGGCCCAGGCGCCCTGCAACAGGGTGTTGATGGTAACCCCCAGACGCTGCGCCGCAGCACGCAGATGCGCGGTTTCACTGTTTGCAAAGGTGCTGCCGAGTTCGGCATACCCTTGTTGCCCGGATGCTGTTGAAAGACGACCCGGCAGCGGCGTTGGCGCCGTCCAGTCGGCCAATTGCCCGTGCCAGAAGTCCTGGCGAGCCGCTACGGATTGCCGTTGCAGCCAACCGATATAGTCGGCGTACGGCCGTGAACCGATCGCGCCCGCCCCGGCTGCATGGCCATGATAATGGCCCAGCACATCGCGCAGGATCAGGCCCATGCTCCAGCCATCAAGGGCGATATGGTGGTTGCTCCAGATCATCCACCATTGCTCTTCAGCAACACGTAACAGGCCCAGGCGTATTTCACCGGCACGGCGGAAGTCGAAACCGGCACGGCGCTCCCCGTCCAGCAGGTCCTGACGGCGTTGGCGCTGTTCGCTCAGGCTCAGGCCGCGCCAGTCATGGGCCTGCAGAGTGACCCGGGCATGGCGCTGCACCACCTGCAACGGCATGCCGACTTCTTCCCAGTAATAGGCGGTACGCAATACCGGATAGCGCTCGGCAACCCGGGTCCAGGCCGCAATCAATGCCTCCTGGTCCAGCAGGCCTTCGATGAGGAAGCCACGCTGGTAGAAGTAGGCATCCTCGGCGCCGTCTTGCAGTGCGTGGAACAGCATGCCCTGTTGCAGCGGCGATAACGGATAGACGTCTTCGATTTCGCGAGCCGCCAACGGCAAGCTGTCCAGTTGCTCCTGACTCAGGCGGGTCAGCGGGAAATCGCTTGGCGTCACCCCGCCCGCCTCGGCGCTCAGGCAATGTTCGAGGACTTCGTGCAACGCCTCGACGTAGCCGTCCAGCAAGGCCTGCACACTGGCAACACTGTGCTGCGTCGTGTCGAAGCGCCAGTTCAGGCTCAGCTCGGCGCCATGCACCTGGGCATTGATTTCCAGGCGCTTGAGCGAGGGGGCTTGCGCGCTCTGTACTTGCCCACACGACTCCGCTGCCAAGACGAACAGCCCCTGCGCCGCGAAGCTGGCGTCCAGTTGGCCGAGGTAGTTGAAGGTAACCTGCGCAGCAGGCAACTCAGCCAGTTGGGACGCCCCCGCCAGATAACGCAGGGCGCCGTAACCGACGCCTTTGCTGGGCACCTGACGCAAGGCTTCCTTGATTGCCTTCAGGTTCTCGCCGATGCCTTCGAAGCGCATCAGGCGTTGTGGGTACAGGCTGGTGAACCAGCCAACGGTGCGGGTCAGGTCGATGTCCGCGAACAGCGCCTCGCGGCCATGCCCTTCCAGATCAACCAGCACGCTGGGCTGCCCGCTCCAGTCGCACAAGGTCCGGGCCAGGGCCGTCAGTAGCAGTTCATCAATGCGCGTGCGGTACGCCGCGTTCGCGGTTTTCAGCAACTGGGCGGTGCGGGCCTTGTCCAGGGTCAGGGTCAGGCTTTCGATACCGCCACCTGGGGTGCCGTCCTCCGGGAACTGATCCTTGGGCCCCGCAAGCTGCTGTTGCCAGTACGCCACTTCCGTTTGCAGCACCTCGCCGTGGGCAAAGGCTTCCATGTGTTCGGCCCAGTGCTTGTAGGCGCTGGTCTTGGCCGGCAATGGCTGCCCGGCGTAGGCCTGCTGCAGATCCTCCAGCAGGATGCGCCACGACACGCCGTCAACCACCAGGTGATGCACCACCAGCAGCAAGCGGGCCGTACCATCGGCCAGCCGAATATGCACGGCGCGCAGCAGTGGGCCGTCTTGCAGGTTCAGACTGGCCTGAGCTTCGTCGCAATGGGCAGTGATGTCTGCGGCAGAAGACGCTTCACACTCCCAGAGCACGGTCTGCTGGCTAAAATCACGGTGGCATTGAGTCCAGCGGTTCCCCTCCTGTTTCCAACTCAGGCGCAAGGCATCATGGTGCGCCACCAAGGCCTGCAAGGCACGGTTCAGCGCCTGGCTGTCCAGCGGTTGCGCAGCCTTGAGCAGCACCGACTGGTTCCAGTGGTGCCGCTGCGGAATCGGCTGTTCAAAGAACCAGGCCTGGATCGGCGTCAGCGGCACCGCGCCGCTGACCGGGCCCTGGTCAATGGCCAATGCACCTTCCAGCGGTTTGGCCGCACGCGCCAGGGCTTGCAGGGTCTGGTGTTGGAACAGGTCTTTGGGCGTCAGCGCCAAACCGGCCTGCCGCGCACGGCTGACCACCTGGATCGAAACGATGGAGTCGCCACCCAGCTCGAAGAAGTTGTCGTGCAACCCTACCTGTTCCAACCCCAGCACCTGTTGCCAGATCGCAGCCAAGGCCAACTCTTCGACAGAAGTCGGCGCTTGGAAGGTCTGGCTTTCCCACACTGGCTCCGGCAGGGCCTTGCGGTCCACCTTGCCATTGGGGGTCAACGGGAAGCGTTCCAGAACCAGGATCTTGCTCGGCACCATGTAGTCCGGCAGTTGCTGTTTCAGCTCGCTCAGCAGGGTTTCAACCAGGCCATCATCGCGGCTAGACACCACGTAACCCACCAGGCGCTTGTCACGCAGCAGCACCACCGCCTCACCGACGTCGGCATGGGCCTGCAGCCGCGTTTCGATCTCGCCCAATTCGATGCGGTAGCCGCGCAGCTTGACCTGTTGGTCGATACGCCCCAGGTATTCCAGATTGCCGTCGGCCAGCCAGCGCACGCGGTCGCCAGAGCGGTACAGCCGGCCACCGGTGGCGGAAAACGGGTCCGGTACAAAGCGCTCGGCGGTCAGGTCTGGGCGCTGGTGATAACCACGGGCCAGCCCTTCGCCGCCAATGTACAGCTCGCCTGCCACACCCGGTGGCAACAGGTTAAGGTCGGCATCAAGCACGTACAGGGTGCGGTTGCCGACAGCACGGCCGATGGGGGCGTACGGTGTTTCGCACGGTACATCGCCGTCGGCCCGCCACAAGGTCGGGGTGACGATGGTTTCCGTCGGCCCGTAACCGTTGATGATGCGCGGCGCTTTCAGGCCACGGCGCAGCAGATCGAAGGTCTCCCGCGACACCGCTTCACCGCCGATGGTGCATGAGCGCAACTTTAAAGGCTGCGGATGCGCCAAAGCCCACTCGGCCAGTTGATGGGCATAGCTGGTGGGGAAATAGGCCACGGTAACGTCTTGGTCCACCAGCGTCTGGTAGCTCTGCTCTGCCGAGATCAGCCCCGGGCCACGCAGCACCAACCGGGCACCGAACATCATCGGCGACAACCACTGCTCCACCGCGCCGTCAAAACTGATCGAGGCAAAATGCAGGGCAATGTCGTCGGCGCTCATGCCGTACAGCTCTGCGGCGGCGCGGCAGTGCATACTCAGGGCACCGTGCTCGACGGTCACGCCCTTGGGTTGGCCGGTCGAGCCAGAGGTGTAGATCATGTAGGCGCGTTGCTGCGGGGCGACCGTCAACACGGGCGCCTGTGTTGGCGCGCAGCTCAGGTCCAGTTGGTCCAGGGCCACGACTTCGACGCCTTCCGGCCACGCCAGTGCCAGCGCGGCATCGCTCAGCACCCACTTCAGGCCCGCGTCCTTGGCCATGTAGGCCAGGCGCTCGGCCGGGTACTCCGGGTCCAGCGGCACGTAGGCGCCCCCGGCCTTGAGGATCGCCAACGGGGCGAGGATCAGTTCCAGCGAGCGGTCCAGCGCGACGCCAACCAGGGTTTCCCGGCCCACGCCCAGATCGATCAAGCGATGGGCCAGCTGATTGGCTCGCTGCTCCAGCTCAGCGAAGGTCAGCGAGCGCTCGCCGCACACCAGCGCCACGGCGTCGGGACGCAAGGCGGCTTGCTGGCTGATGGCTTCATGCACCAGCGGCAGGTGTGGCGTAACGCCCGCTGGCTGGCTCCAGGTGTGCAGTTGGCGATGCTCGTCGGCATTCAACAGGGCCAGCTCGGCCAGCGGTCGAGACGCCCGCTCAGGCAACTGCGCCAGCAGGGCCAGCAATCGCTCGGCGATACGCACAACGCTGCGCTCATCGAAGCGCTTGTGCGCGTAGCTGAAGGTCAACACAAGGCTGCCGTCGGCCTGTTCTTCACTATCCAGGCTGAGGTCAAACGGGGCATCCCCGAGCAACCGTTGCAGGCCCAGCAATTGCAGGCCCGGCAAGGCGTGCAAGGCACTGTGATCCTGTTGCTGGTGGTTGAATGCCACCTGGAACAACGGGTTGTGGCCCAGGCTGCGCTCAGGCGCCAAGGCGTCCACCAGTTGCTCGAACGGCAGATCCTGATGGGCCTGGGCATCCAGCACCTCGCTGCGCGACTGGCGCAACAGCGCAACAAAGCTTTGCTGTGGATCGACATCGGCACGCAGTACCAGTGTGTTGACGAAGAAGCCGACCACGCCTTGCAGCTCCCGACGCGGACGATTGGCCACTGGCACGCCGAGACGGATGTCACGCTGCCCACTCAAGCGTTGCAGCAAGGCCTGGAACGCGGCCAGCAGTAGCATGAACAGGGTGCTGCCTTCGCCCAGCGCCAGGCGCCTTAACAGTGCAACCCGCGTGGCCGGCACGACCACGCTGTAACGGGATGCCAACTGGGATGACTGCTCGCCGGTAACGCTATCGACAGGCAATTCCAGGACCGGCTGTTCGCCGCCCAGGCGCGACGTCCAGTAGTTCAATTGCCGCTGCTGTTCGTCGTCACGCTCAAGGCGCAAGCGCTGCCAATCGGCAAAGTCGACGTAGCCCACCGGCAGCGCTGACAAGGTCAACGGCGTGCGGTCGCAGACCTGCTCGCAGAAATGCGTGTAGAGCCGGGCGAATTCGTCGATCAGCACGTGCATCGAGCTACCGTCAGCGATGATGTGGTGCAGGTTGACCAGCAACAACGCCTCATCGTCGGCGCGCTGAAGCACCTGCACACGGATCAATGGCCCGCACTGCAGATCGAACGGCTCACGCATTGCCTGATCGGCACGTGTGCGCAGTTGCTCCAGGCTGTCGGCAGGCCAATGGTTGAAGGTCACCTGCAAGGCATCGACAGGCAGCAGGCGCAACCAGGGTTGGCCATCGCGCTGCGGGAACTCACTGCGCAGGCTTTCATGACGGGCGAACAATTGGCCAAAGGCCTGCTGTAGCGCGAGGCGGTTCAATACGCCACGCAGGTGCAAGGTCGCGGCGATGTGATACGCGCTACTGTGCGGTTCCAGCTGAGCAAGGAACCACAATCGGCGCTGACCGAGGGACAACGGCAGCGCGCCGCTGCGCGGCAACCGGCTGATCACCTCCAAGGCCGGTCGACCGCTGGCCAGCACGGTGTCCAGCACCGCAGCGAACGCACGCAGGGTGGGCGCTTCAAACAGCAGGCGCGGCGCCAACTGGATGCCGAGTTCATCCTGCAGGCGGGCCAGGCCCTGCATGGCAAGAATGGAGGTGCCGCCCAGGGCAAAGAAGCTGTCTTCGGGTAACACCTGCTCGACCTTCAGCACGTCCTGCCACAGCGCGGCGACATGCGCTTCCCGTGGGCTCAAGGCGGCGGCTGGCGCGTTGCCCGGCTCGCGCACCTGATCGGTCGGGTAAGACGCGTACACGTCATCGCTGCCGGCCAACCACAAGTGGCGGCAGGTCGAGCGCTGCACTTTGCCACTGGTGGTCTTCGGCAATGTCCCCGGCTGCAACAACAGAATCACACTGGCCGGTTCTTGATGGGCCAGCGCCACGCACTCGCGAATCGCGCTGAACAAGGCGGACGGCGTGACCTGCTTCTGAACCGCACGGCTGACTTCCACGGCAATGCCGATACCCTCGCGGCCATCGACCTGCACCGCAAATGCCGCAACACGGCCTTTGCGCAGCAGGTCGATTTGATCCTCGAGGTTTTTTTCGATGTCCTGTGGGTACAGGTTATGCCCGCGAATGATGATCAGGTCTTTGCTTCGACCGCTGATAAACAGCGTGCCATCGTGCACAAAGCCCAGGTCGCCGGTGCGCAGGAATGTCTGCTGGCCGTCGCTCACGAAGGCTGCTGACGTGGCCTCGGGATTGCGCCAGTAGCCGTGGGTAACACTCGGCCCGGCAAAGCAGACTTCGCCAACCTGCCCGTCGGCCAGCGCGAGCAGTGAGCCCGGCGCGGCGATGCGCACCTCGTGCTCGGCCACCGGCCCGCCACACCCCACCAGGCAATCGCCCTGCTCTGCGGCAACGGCCTGCCCCTGCGCCAGTTGATCGCGCACGAAGTGCTCGGCGCGCAAGCCCTGGCCTCGCTGACCGGCACTGACGAACAGCGTCGCTTCGGCCAGACCGTAACACGGGAACAGCGCTTGTGGGTCGAACCCATAGGGTTCGAATTTCTCGCAGAACGCTTGCAGGGTGTCATGACGCACGGGCTCGGAGCCCGAGAACGCCAGGCGCCAGCCGCTGAGGTCAAGGCCGGCCAGGGCACTGTCACGCACCCGCTCGACGCACAGGCGAAAGGCGAAATCCGGCCCGCCGCTGACGCTGCCGCCAAAGCGCGACACCGCTTGCAGCCAGCGCAACGGGCGCTCAAGGAAGTGCCGGGGCGACATCAACACCACTTCGATGCCGCTGTAGATTCCTTGCAGCAGGCTGCCGATCAGGCCCATGTCGTGATACAGCGGCAACCAACTGACGATCACATCGCGGTCATGAATGCCGAAACCGCTGCGAATCGCCCGCGCGTTGGCAATCAGGTTGTCGTGACCGACCATCACGCCTTTGGGCGTCGAGGTAGAGCCGGAGGTGTACTGCAAAAAGGCCAGGCCGTCAGGATCAACGCACGGCGGCTGCCACAGCGAAGCCAGGGCCGGGTCGAGCACATCGACCGCCACCAGTTCAATGCCAGCCAGTGCCGGCAGTTCGCGCTGCAACGCTTGCAGGCCCGGCAGCAAGGCACTGTCGGTGAGAATGAAGCGTGGCTCGGCGTCGCCGATGATCGCCAGCAAACGCTCAAGGTGCTGTGGCTTGAGCGATTCGGGTGGGTAAGCCGGCACAGCGACACAACCGGCGTACAGGCAGCCGAAGAACGCCCCGACATAATCGAGGCCGCTGGGGAACAGCAAGACCGCCCGCTCACCGGCCCCTGCACTGCCCTGCAGGGCTGCGCCGACGCTACGGGCGCGTACATCCAACTGGGCGAAACTGCAGGTCTGGCTGGTTTCGTCGCCATCGACCAACCAGCGCAACGCGGTACGGGTGGGTTGCCGCTCGGCGAGGTATTGCAGGCGCTCGACGAAAGTGCTGTCCGCGGGAATTTGCACGCTCATCACATCACTCGCTAATAAAGAGTAGAAAAGCAGCGCCCGGTTAGGGGGCTGCACAATGCGAAGTCATCAAGAGGCCATCGACCCGTTTCAATCAGCGCGGTGGCCTTGAGCCATGGCTACCACCACCTTGCGCGGCCCTTCGAACGGGTGACGGGCGTGGGCGGTGAGCATGTTGTCGAGCATGAGGATGTCGCCGTTTTGCCAGGGGAAGCTGATCTCCTGTTCGGCGAGTACGCCGCGCACTTCATCGAGCAGGCTGTCCTCGATCGGCGAGCCGTCGGCGTAGTACACGTTGCGCGGCAGGTCGTGCGGTTCGACCACCTCCAGCAGCGACGCACGCACCTCAGCCGGCAAGTTGGAGACGTGGAACAGGTGCGCCTGGTTGAACCAGACGTTGTCGCCGGTGCGTGGGTGCACCGCCGTTACCTGGCATACCTGGCTGGTACGCAGCTCACCGTCCTCCTTCCACTCACAGGTCACGCCGTGGCTGCGGCAGTAGGCTTCGACATAGGCCTTGTCGGTACTGCCGAAGACGTCTTCCCAGGCCACATCCAGGCCGTTGCCAAAGTTGCGCACATAGCGCAGGCCACGGCGGACAAGGTGTTCGCGCAGGCGCGCATCGATACGCCGGTACACTTCGCGGCTGTCGGCAATCGGCGTGGCGCCGCCAACCGTTGCGGCTTGGGCACAGTAGAACCAGATGCGCATCGGCCATTCGCGGGTGTAGGCCTGCTCGTTGTGCAAAGGGATGTGCTGGTGCTTGGGGTATTCGGTCGAGGTGTAGACGCCGCTCGACACCTTGCTGCGGGGTGTCGAGCCGAATTCGTAGCTGAGCAGCGGATGGCCGAACGCCGCCGCGAAGCCCTGGAATTCATCGATGCCGTTGACGTCGAAACCGCGGAACAGTAGCCCCCCGGCCTGCTCCAGGCGCGCACCGGCCAGGTCGCTGAGGGCAGCGAAGTTGGCCATCAGGGGCGCCCGCCCCTGCTGCGGGGTAATCAATAGCGGCAGGCTCTGGCCGGGAATCAATGCCTGGACGTCGACGCCCCAATCGGTGCAACTCATGCGTTCGTGCATCTGTGTAATCCTCCTGAACGCCGCCTCGGCGGCCTGCTGATTCATCCGCACACCCGTTCGCTGCGGCGCAATCGCGCAAGGTGTGCGCGCAGGTGGTCGAGCACCTGGGCTTCACGCGCATGCAAAAAGAAGTGATCACCGACGAATGAGGTGCAACTGAAGGTGCCGAGGGTTTCCCCACGCCAGGCTTGCAGGGCGGCGGCGCCTATCGCGTCGCCATCACCGCCCAGCACGTGCACTGCACACGTCAGGGGTGGCCGGGGTACCGGGGCATAGTTGGCACACAGGCGAAAATCGGCGCGCAGCACTGGCAACACCATCGCCATCAGCTCAGGGCTGTGAATGACCGCTGCAGCCGTGCCGCCAAGCCGCTGCAACTCGTCGATCAGGTCAGCGTCGGCATCCAGCCGCGTGTAACGCTCATCGTCCCGATGACCGGGCGCGCTGGCACCAGAGAGGAACAGTTGCTCAGGTTGCGGCAACCCGCCGTGGCGCAAGGCATGCGCCACCTCGAAGGCAATCAATGCGCCCAGGCTGTGACCGAAAAAGGCGTAGGGCGCATGAAGATCGGCGCGCAACTCGGTGACCAGTTGCGCGACCAAAGGCGCCAGTTGCTCGTGCAACGGCTCGCCGAAGCGAGCACCACGGCCCGGCAGCTCGACCGGTCGAACATCGAGCCAGGCCGGCAAGCCGCGGCGCCAGCGTGCATAGCACTGAGCGCTGGCCCCGGCATAGGGGAAACAGAAGAGTTTTACCACGAGGTCTTCTCCACCAATCGTCTACAACGCACCACAGAACCTGATGCGTGTATGGAACGTTATGCAGAGAAGACGAATGACAATGAGAATAGTTTACAACAAGTACTTCAGACCCTGATCAAGGCCTCGGAGCCAGTTCCAGGGTGTGATGTGCCTGCTGCTCAAGCCGTTTACGCTCGCTGATCATCGGCACCAGGCGACCGTTGGCCCAGCCCTCCCGCATGTCGCTGTAGTGCGCTGAAAAGGGATTGCCTGACTGACCGCTACTGAGGATGAAACCGGACGCTTGCGGATCATTGAGGTCATACACCGCACGCAGGCCTGGCCCGACATCGTCGAGGTACTGCCTACTAACCGGGTCGTAGTAATAACCGGCATAGTTCACCGTATCCCGCCCACCATCGTTGGCAATACTCAGGTTGAACAGCCGCGACAACACCGGCACATCGCCGAACACGGCATGGCGGGAAACGGCCTTGTGCGCATCGCCCCACTGCCACCCGCTCATGGCATCGCCGTACTGCTGGCTCAAATTATCCAGCGCTTGAGCCAGGGAGTCGCCCAGCAAACGTCGGCAGGCCGTGACGCCGTCTGCCTCACCCAGGGCTTCGCCACACCAGCGACTCGCCCCCGCGCGATCCGACAGCACCGAAGCGATAAAGGCAGGGTTGTGTGCGCCAATCTGCTCAAACAGGTCCCCCAGGCGTTCGCCATACAGGCGCTCGGTGAACAGGCGCAACCACTCGGCATAGATCAGCGGCTCGGCGCGCTCACGCAGCATCGCGCCATCCCAGTTGGCCAGGCGTTGCACGGCTTCGCGGGTGCGGGCATCGTGCGCAGGAACCTGCAACATCAACGGCAGCAACTGGCGAGCGACCGGATTGCTGGCGTCCATTTGCAAGCGCTGCATGCCGTCGCGCGAACGCTTGACGCCTTCAGCCAGCAGTTCATGAATACGCTCAGCGCGATACGGCAGTACCCAGTTGGAGGTAATCCAGCGGTTGTAGCCCGGTGGCGTGATTTTCTGGTTTGCGGTGACCAGTTCGCCATTGGCCGGGTCGCGCTGTTGCGGCAAGTCGTCAAAAGGTATGAACCCTTGCCAGTCATAGCGGGCCTCCCAACCGGGTGACGGCGCGCGGCCCATCAGGTCGTTATCGGCTTGACGCTGCGGCACCCGGCCGGCAGCAATAAAACCGATGCTCCCGGCCGTATCGGCATAAACGATGTTCTGTTGTGGCGAGTGAAAGTCCCGCGTTGCGGCCAGCAACCCCGAACCATCGACTGCCAGCGCGGCCTTCAACGGGAATTGCAGGGAAAGGTCGTCATCACGCAGCCCGACCCACTCCAGTGCAATCACCCTGCCCTCGCCCGCCAGGTGTCCAGCGCGCTCCAGCACATCGGAAATCACCGGGCCATGGCGTGTGCTGCGTACACGCAGCAGAACATCGTCGCCATCCTTGACCCGAATACGCTCCTCACGCACGGCAAACGCAGCACTGCCCTCAGGCGTCAGGTAATGGCTGCTGTCGCCGGGCAACTGCTTTTCCAGAAACAGATCGACGACATCCGAATGGGTGTTGGTGAATGACCAGGCGACGTGCTGATTACGGCCCAGAATGACCCCGGGCATGCCCGGCAATGTCGCACCGATGACATCCAGCCCCGGCGCATGAAGTTGCGCCAGGTACCATAAAGTGGGCGCACTGAGCATCAGGTGCGGATCGTTGGCCAACAGTGGCTTGCCACTGTCGGTACGGCTACCGGCCAGCGCCCAGCTGTTGGAGCCGATGCCCACCGGCTGCCGCTCGGGCAAGGCAGCCAACAGCCCGGCCCATGGGCTGCCAGTGCCGGCATAGCGTTGCTTGAGGTCAGGCAGCACGGGGCGTTGATCGCCGGGATAAGCGGGCATCAGCTCGGCCACTTGCGCCGGACTGAACTGTTGGCTCAGTTGTGCCGTGGCCAACTCATCCCAGAGATTGCCGGCCATGCGCCAGGCCATGAGCCGGAAAAACGCCAGCGAGTCGCTTGGCTGCCAGGGCCCTGGGCGAAAGCCGGCAATCACGAACTCTGGCGCCAATACCGGGTGCCCGGCCAGGTAGGCGTTGACGCCTTGGCTGTAGGCGTCCAGCGTGGCCCGGGTATTGGCATCCAGCGCGGCCAGGTTGCGTTCGGCGATGGCCTGCAACCCCAGGGTGCGGAACACCCGGTCACTGGGCAACGCCTGGGCGCCGAACACCTCGGCCAAGGTGCCGGTGGCCATGCGCCGGTTCATCTCCATTTGCCACATCCGGTCCTGGGCATGCACGTAGCCAAGGGCGTAATAGGCATCAGCCGGGGTTTTCGCGAACAGGTGTGCGATGCCATCGGCATCACGCAGCACATCGACAGCGGCAGACAAGCCGCTCACCGACACCCTGCCCTCGGTTTGCGGCAACGAGCGCCAGGCGTAGACCGCCATGGCACCTGCCAGCAGCAGTAACGCCGCCAGCAGGAGGATGGCCAAGCGTTTCAGATAGATCATCGGGCTTCCGTTTCAACTGATCGATAGGCAATCACCGGGCGCCCTCAGTCGCTTGCGCTGAGGGCTGCCACGGCATCAAGAGAGGCGCGCGCCCGGGAAGGTCCCTGGAGCTCGACAAGTTGGCCGCCGTCCATCTTCAGCAAGCGATCGGCGAGGTGGAAATAGCGCTCGTCATGGGTAATGGCAAACACCGTTTTACCGGTACTGCGCAAGTACTCCAGCACGCCGAGGTAGAACAGCTGACGGTATGCGGGGTCCTGGTCTGCGGCCCATTCATCCAGCAGTAATACGGGACGCTCTTCCAGCGCGGCCAGCATCAGTGCCAGACGTTTACGCTGGCCCTGGGAATAGGCCGTGCTCGGCAATCGCCCGTTGCTGGGCGTCACCTTGTCGCTGAGGGCCAGGCGCTCCAGCCATTGCGCCACCAGCGTCGAATCGGCCGTAGCGCCCTTGCCATCAAGCAACTGGGTAAACAGATGGAAGTCGGAGAACACCGCCGCGAACAATTGCCGGTAGGCAGGAAGTTGCTCCACCGCCAATGGCTGACCATCCAGCAGAATTCGGCCGCTGTCGGGGACGCTCAAGCCACACAGCAGGCGTGCCATGCTCGACTTTCCGCTGCCGTTGCCGCCGATCAGGAACACCACTTCGCCGCGCTTCAGGGTCAGGTTCAACGGCCCTAGCGCAAACCCGCCTTCACCGTCACGCTCGGCGTACCGGTAGCACACGTCTTCCAGCACAAGGTGCTGCCAGTCCGCTGGCAGCGCCTCAGGCAAGGCAAACCCCGCCTGATAGGGTGCCAGCGCCAGGCTGTCGAGTTTGGCCAGCGCGACATTGCCGGCAATCAGCCCAGGCATCGCCCCGACCAGCAGCCCCAGCGGTGTACTGAGGTACAACAGGCTGATCGCGAACGTGGTGGCGACGGCACGGTCAGCCCAACCAAAGTGGCTGGCGAGAAAGAAGCTCACGCCGATGGCCACCAGCAGCATGACGCTGATCCAGTTGCTGTAGGCACTGTAGAACAGGTCGGCGCGGCTCTGGTGATAACGGTCCGCCTGGGCACTGCGCTCAAACTCCTCCTCATAGACCCGTCGCGCGCGGTGCCGATTGAGGCGCAATTCCTTACGCCCTTGCAGCACGGCAAGGTAACTGCCGTACAACTGATCGGCGGCCTCGCGGGCACTGGCCACTTCCCGGTTGGTGATCCCGAGCAAGCGCCAGGCCACCAACAGTGCGGCCCCGATCAGGGCCAGCGTCGCTAGAAACAAGGGCCAGGACAACCAGGCCAGGTAAGCACTGGCGGCGACGGTCAGTAGTGCGCCGTGAACCACCGCCGGCAGGCGTACGAAGGCTACCGACAAGGCTTGTACATCGACACTGAGGCTGGCCTGGAGTCGCGGCGCCCCCAAAGCGCCGAGGCGCGCCAGGGGCGTGTCGAGCATTCGCTTGAGCACGGTATTACGCAGCGCCAGCACGCCGCGATGCCCCAGCGTGGTCATGCCGATCTGCGCAATCACCCCCGAAACCATGACGGCAAGCAAGAGCACCGTGAACTGTGCCAATGCAGGCCCCAGTGCCGTACCGGGTTGAGCCAGACGCTGGTTGATGAACGCGATCACGCCAACACCGATGCCGGCATTCACGATGCTCAGCAGCGTAATGAACAGCGCGAGCCCGGGGTGGCGCCCAAAGAGCATTCGCATCAATCTCATGGCAATGCCCTCCCACGTTGTGCTTCACCTGGGGCAGGCACCGGTAACGCGTAGAGCTGCCCGCCCTCCATTTTCAGAAGCCGGTCGGCGAGGTGAAAGTAATGATCGTCATGGGTAATCGCAATGACGGTTACGCCCTGCTCGCTCAACTGCGGCAGCAACTGCTGATAGAAGGCACGGCGATACGCCGGGTCCTGATCGGCGGCCCATTCGTCAAGCAGCAACACACCCCGCCCCTCGAGCACCGCAAGCAGCAGGCCCAAGCGTTTGCGCTGGCCTTGTGACAGTTCCAGATCAAGCAAGCGCGCCTGCTCGATGCGAACTTTGTGCGCCATGCGCAGCAGTGCCAGCCAGGCCTGAACAACATCACGCGGGGCATCCTCACCCGCCACACCAAGGAGCTGGCGAAACAGATGAAAATCGCTGAACACGGTACTGAACAACTGCTGGTAGGCGGCAAGATCATGCTCGCCCACGGCTCGACCATCGACCCGCAGGCAACCGGTATCGGGCCGGTAAAGCCCTGTGATCAAGCGTGCCAAGGTGGACTTGCCGCTACCATTGCCACCGACCAGGAACACCCGTTCGCCACGTTGCAGGGTCAGGTCCAGGGGGCCGACAACAAAACCCGAACCGTCCTCGGAGCGGTAGCGGTACGTCACGGCATCCAGCTGCAAGCGCTGCCAACCCTCGAACGCCGTGGCAGCGGGCAGGTCGAAGTCTTCCCGGTAGGGCTGAAGTTGCAAGGCATTCAGCTTCTCCAGCGCCACGTTGGCCCCCAGCAGATTGGGAATCGCGCCCATGCTCGACACCAGCGGTGCGCGCACGAACAGGATCACCACGGCAAAGGTCGACGCCACGGTGTAATCGGCCCAACCGTAGCCACCGACCAAGGCAAACACCAGCGCGAGGCTGGCCAGGATCATGCAGTTGACCCAGTTGCTGTTGGACCAATGGAAGGTATCGGCACGCACCACGTGATGAAAGTAGTCACCGGCACTGGCCAGGTACTCCTGCTCGTACAGGTGCTGCGCCCGGGTGCGGTTCAGTGCCAGCTCCTGTCGCCCCTCGATAACTGCGCGGTAATGCGCGTGCAGTGCATCATCCGCCTCGCGCAACTGGCGCATGTGCGCCTGGGTACGGCGCATCAGCTGCTGGCTGACGACCACCATCAACGCCAGCCAGGCCAGGGTCGCGCCAAACAAGGGCAACGACAACCAGGCCAGGTAGCCAAAAGCGGCCAAGGTGAGGATCGAGCCATAGACGATCTCCGGCAGGTTGATGAACCCGATGGTGATCTTCTGCACATCGCCGCTCAGGCTGGCCAACAGACGCGCACTGCCCAGGCTTTCGAGACGATCCACATCCGAATCCAGCACTTGCTTGACCAACCTGCGGCGCAGACCATGAACAAATCGATGCCCAAGGCTGGCGATGAAGGCCTGCACGCCGAAACTCAACGCGAACAGCAATGCCAGCAAACCCGCGAACGCAAGCATCGCACCTTCGACAGCCCCCTCAGCGTCCATCAGCCGGTTCTTGATGAAGGCGATGACGCCAACATTCAGCACCGCGCTGGCCGCACTCAACAGCAACACCCCTAGCAACGGCCAGCGATACTGCCGGTAGATCAAGCCAAACACCCCCATTCGTCCTCCCTTGGTTTAAACAGGTTGCGAAAAACAGCCTTTGCAACGGCCACTGCCAGCAGCGGTCATGCCCGCGCCTGTCGACCGCCCTCTTCACGCGCATGGCTCCAGGTCAGCGGTGGTGGCACGGGCGTTGTCGCATACAGCGGCTTTTCCGCGATGCTGTTGATGATCACTGCCGATCGCCACGCGGCCAGACTGAGTTGCGGGTCTGCAATGCCATGGGTGTATCGGCCCGCGTTCTGGACGTAAATCCGGTTACTCGCGGGGCCATCCCACTGCGCGGAGTAGTCCTGATTGAGCACCAGGCCACCTTCCTGATCATGGACCAGCCGCGGAATCAAGGCGGCGATGCACTTGGGCAGGGTCTGCTGATAGCCCGTGGCGAGAATCACCTCATCGGCATCGAGGCGTTCGCGCGCACCGTTGAAACCGTTGTGGTTCGTGAGCTGGAAATGGCCGCCGTGGCGCTGCATGGCCACCACTTCACGCTGCGGCAAAATGCGTGCAGGCACCGCTTGCGTGTTCAAGAACTCGTTCTCGTACAGCGCCTGGGACAATTCGCGCAAGGTCACCGGCGATACACCGTCGCCCGCCAGTTTCTGTTGAACCACCAAGCGGCGCTTGTCGGCTTCCGGCAGCGCATAGAATTCACGCACGTAGTCCGGAGAAAAGTATTCGTTGGTGAACGGGGTCTCATCCAGCGGCTCAAGGTTGGCCCGGCGCGTGATCCAGTTCAGCTCGGACACAACGCCTCGACGCCCGGAGAGCACATCAAGGAAGATCTCCGCGCCACTCTGCCCGCCGCCCACCACGGTCACCCGCTTACCGGCCAGCGAATGCTGCGCATGCATGTAGCCATGGCTGTGCTGACAATGTTCACCGCCCAGCACGCGCCCCCACTCGGGAATGTACGGCAGCAAACCGGTCGCGACCACGATATGCCGGGCTTTCAAGGACGGACGATTGGCGAAGCCGATGACAAAATCATGGCCATCGAACGTTACCTCCTGAACGTCGCTGGAAAACGCGACATTGGGCAATTGCTCAGACACCCAGCGCATGTAGTCCGCGTATTCGACGCGGCGCACATTCGTGTATTCCGCATTGATGAATCGATAGAAGCGACCTTTGTCGACCAGGTAGTTCAGGAAACCATAGCGGCTGGCCGGGTCGACCGGCGTGACCATGTCCTTGAGGTAGGACGTCTGCATGTAGGTGCCGGGCAACATCATCCCGGCGTGCCAGTCGAAACGCGGCCTGCGCTCGAAGAAGCAACTGTTGAGCTGTGCCTGGGGGACCATAAGCGCGGCCAGACTCAGGTTGAACGGGCCGACGCCGATTCCGGCGACATCCAGACGCTTGGCCATTTGCAGCAGTTCCATCACGCGCTCCCTCTTGGTGCCCCCCGCGCTACCGACTTCGGTCAGACAAGGAGGCATTGATACATGGGGCGGAGCAAACGCATCCGCCCTTCAATTCCCGGCAGTCGCCGGCCTGTCAGTGGGCCAATTGCTGTTGCAGGCTCAAGGGCCGCATGTCGGTCCAGACGCTGGCGATGTAAGCCAGGCACTCCTGCCGCAGGCCGCGCTTGCCGGCCTCCTGCCAACCTTCGGGAATCGCCTTGTATTCGGGCCATATGGAGTATTGCTGCTCACCATTGACGACCACGACGAAGACTGCGCTTTCACTGTCAAAACTCATAGTGTTCCTTCCTGTCGAACGGAATCATCGAAATGATTCGTAGGCACATGCCTACAACCTGTTTGGGCTTGTCGAGGAAGTGACGAATGAGAATGATTTTAATTTAAGAACAGGCAACCAGCGCCTGTTCGCCGTGGTTCGGGGCATCGGCGAAGAACACTTCACGCGGCAAGATCATCATGGCTGCGCGCTTGTGCGGGAAGTCGAATTCCTTCTCGCGATAGAAACCGGCCCGCTGCAGATAGTTGATCATCTTCGCGTTGTCGGCACGCGGCTCGGCCACCACGCGCTGGGTACGGGCGTCATCAAGAAACAGGAAGTGCGCCAACGACGACAGCCAGGCACTCACCCGGTGAGCACCCCGGTAACGCTGCTCCCCGACCAGCATATGCACGCCACGGTCGTAATCTTGCACGTCGTAGTACGGCGCGATGCGGTCTTCGCGGGCCCAATAGGCCTCAAAGTACGCAAAAGGCTCATCATTGAAGCAGGCGATCAGGGGGTGCACCTTGGGGTCTGCCAGCAAAGCGTCCAGGTAGTCGCGATGCGCCTGCTGGCTGCCGGTCATTTCCCAGAACGCCGCTACACGCGGGTCATTCTGCCAACGGCTGAACACCTCCAGATCCTGCTGCGGATCGAGCGTGCGCAACGAAATCGTCTCAGCGATTTCCGCCACGTAACGTCGATACACCGTGCCAGGCTGACGCGGTGCACGTTGCGGATGGCGCTTGCCATTGCTCAAACGGTACTGCAACGGATACTGGCTGGACGGTGGATAGGCCAGCCAGGGTTGCGGATGCTGGCGGAACAAGTGCTGCGGGCAAATCAATGCTTCGCTGTCGGGCGCATGAACCGCCAGGCCTTCGCGCAACAAAAGGCTGACCTGAGCCTGCCCCGGAACCAACAGCGCAAGCTCACGTACCGGGTGCACCAGGAACGCCGCATGCAAGGCGGCCAGCGTCAGGTCCTTGACCTGCTCGACCTCGCACGGCTGCAGCATCAACCGGGCACGTTGGCCCCCCGTAGCTACGACGAGCGACCCCACAAAGCGACCTTCGAGGTCGATATTCAATTGATCACCCTGCTGCTCGATGGACAGTCGGCGGCCATCGACCTGCAGGAGGGATAAAGGAGAGAAAATCATGACAACACCTTGCTTGGCGGATGGGTTCACCCCCTCGATCCTGGAGGGGGCGAAGATGGCTACAGACGCTTACCAGTTGTAGGACACAGAGGTGGAAAGCATGCGCGGGTAACCGTAGTTGCAACGGAATTCCGTGCCTTGGCAGGTGGCATAGTTGTTGTCGAGCAGGTTCTTGGCGTTCAACTGCACACGCCAGTTTTCCAGGTCGTAATGCACCATGGCATCCACCAGGGCATAGGCCGGAATATCCAGTTTGTTGGCATCGTCACCGTAGCTGGAACCGACATAGCGCACGCCAGCGCCAAAGCCCAGGCCTTTGATATCACCATTCCTGAAGGTGTAATCCGCCCAGATCGAGGCCATTTTCTCCGGCACGTTGTACGGCCGGTTGCCTTCATAGTTGGTGTCCTTGGTGATCTCGACCTTGTTGTAGGTCAGGCTGGTAATCACGTTGAACGATTCGGTGATGCTGGCAACCGCTTCCAGCTCGACGCCGCGAGACTGGACCTCGCCAATCTGGACCTGCCGCTGGCCGCTCGGGTCGGTTGGATCGGGGGTCGGGACGTCCTTCTTGCGCAGGTCGAACAACGACAGCGTCACCGAGCTGTTGGAACCCTTGGGCTGGTACTTGATACCCAGCTCATGTTGCTCGCCGGTGGTCGGCTTCATGAGGTCGGTGGTCAGGCCCACGTTGGGGGCGAATGATTGAGAATAGCTGTAGTACGGCGCCAGGCCATTGTCAGCCAGATACACCACACCTGCGCGGTAGGTCGCCTTGCGGTCGTTACGCTGGTTGGTACCCGCTGCGTTGCGCGCAGTAGCGTAGGCACCGGTACCACCGTCGCTGTCCTGGTTCACACGTGCCCAGTCAACCCGGCCACCCAAGGTAAAGGCAAACTTGTCGATCTTGAACTGATCCTGGGTGTAGATACCCAGCTGACGCACCTTGCTGACCACGTCGTTGGACGTCGCCAGGTCGCTCGGTGTCCAGTTGCCGTAGGTTGGGTTATAGAGATCGAAGGGGTTCGGGTCACCGCCCGGGCTGCCCTGGTTGAAGATGTCGTAGGTGGTGTACTGCATGTCACCGCCCAGGGTGACGTTATGCTCGACAGGGCCGGTGTTGAAATTCGCATGGGCCTGGTTATCCAATGCCCAGCCAGTGACGGTGGTCTTGGAGGTCAACGCACCACGGTAACCCTGGCCAAAGTCGCCTGGTGCCAGGTCTGCCGTTGGTGCCGGGTTGTAATAACCCAGGCCATAAATGGACTTGTAGTCCAGGGTCAAATGGCGGTAGCGGAAATTCTGCTTGAAGCTCCAGACATCGTTGAACACATGATCGAAGGTGTAGCCGATGCTTTCCTGATCGCGATCGAAGTGGTCGAAGTCCGGCTCGCCAGCGAACAGGTCGGTGTCATAGCGGCCCAATGGGTTGGTTTTGACCGTGCCCTCGTACGGCAGGTACTGGAACACCGAGCCCAGGCGCTCGTGCTGAACCTGCGCAAGGACTGTCAGCGAGGTGTTGTCATCGATGTTCCAGGTCAGTGCCGGAGCGATGAACCAGCTCTCTTCGTCGACATGATCGATCTGCGTGGAGCCGTCCTTTATCTGGGCAGTCAGACGCCCCAGGAAACGGCCATCGTCATCCAGCTTGCCGCCAATATCGAACGCACCGACTTTCTTGTCGTAACTGCCGTACTCGGCCCGGATCTCACGGATGGGCGCCGCGGTCGGACGCTTGCTGACCTGGTTGACCAGACCGCCCGGCGAGCTTTGGCCGAACAGCACCGAGCTGGGGCCACGCACCACTTCAACACTTTCAAGGCTGTAAGGGTCGACACGCCACATGCCGTAGTTGCGGTTCAGCAGGTTCAGGCCATCGAGAAACAGGCCATCGTTGGACTGATCGAAACCGCGGATGTAGATGTAGTCGTTGCGGTTATCGGCACCGAACGGCTCGGCGTTTACCCCTGCGGTGTAACGCAGGGCTTCGCTGAGGGTTTGCGCATCCTGTGCGTTCATTTGCTTGCGCGTGACCACCGTAACCGACTGCGGGTTTTCGATCAGCGGCACGTTGCTCTTGGTGATGCCCTGCGCTTGAGTGGCGACGTAACCGGTGTCTTCCACCGCCTTGGCCTCCACTGCCGAAGGCGCCAACTCCACATACGTCCCGGAGCCGCTATCCGCTGCGTTCTGTGCGTACGCCACGCCCATCGGCAACAGCGAGCTCAACGCCGTCACAGCCCCCAGCCCTAGCCACTGTGACGAGAACGCACCGGCCCCGAATTTCCCTGCACTAAACCCCAGTTTCATGACGCTCCCCGCTCCCTGTAGACGTTGTTGACTGTTGCTATTGAGAATAGTTTACAGTTGCGAACGCTAACAGGAAACACTCTCCTTACACAAACGTAGGAAACGCCTGAGACGAAGCCGCCACCTTGAAGGTGGCGGTCTAGAGTGGAATTTTTGGGGAGGCCAGCGCGTAGCGACGGCCTTTCAGCGTCGCCTGGATGAAGCGCCCACACGACTTAGACGTGACGGCGAGCGCACTTCCTCTAGTTCGAAATCAAGCATCAACTTATGTGCCTCGGTATTTTGGATAATAGGGCTCGATCAGCACAATAAAGCCCTTCCAGGGTACCACCTGATCCATCTCGATCAGGAAGCGTTCGCGGCGGAGCGAATTACATTTGCCGGCATATAAGGCGTTAAAAATCCGTCAGCTCATATATTTTTTCATATAAGACGGTACATCTCTTTTGACCCGACGTGATTTATTTTCAGCCGTCCAAAATGGCAGAAATTGTACAACCAAGACATCATTCTGCCTTAGATAATTTTCGGTATAAGCCAAGTGACTGACACTTGGCTGAAAATGTCCAGATGAACCTGATAGAACTTGCACAATGCCATTTGTAGCAACAATTGTTCCTGCAGAGATTGGCCAGGAGCTCCCCAGTAGCGATGAGTGCTTGATTCCATCTGGATCATCAACTGTCTCAACGCCAAACATATCGCCACTTTGATCCTGTATGAACTTAAATCTACCATCCTCCCTTGTTGTTAGTGGAAAATTCTTATAGTAAAGCCTTCCATTTATTATGGTGATGCGGTATTGGTCTCTTACGGCAGTAAGATTCAAAAATTTACGATTTTTATTTTGAAGCATGTCCTCTAAAGCTTCTTGCTTTACCATTCGGAGTGGAGATAATGCAGATAGCGGGATTGGGATTCTTTCTGTTGAATCGGTTCTATATAGATCAGCGCCTATCGCTCCCCGCTTGTTTTGCAGCCTATTCAAAATAAACACTCCTTTTTTCATTTAACAACTGATTGACATCTAAAAACAGAACAGTAAATTTCATAGCCGCTGCCTAGCGCGAAATGCGCATCACATATGTGCCATTAAGATTTGGACTGCTCAATTAAACTATTAATGACAGCACAATCAAACCGCCTCACCCCCTGACTATCAAACGGAGCCCCCGCCCGGCCCACACGTAACTGCAAGCGCACTTCTTCGCCCTCGAAATCAAACACCAGCTGACGTGCCTCGGGATCTTCGGTCGGGATTTGCCGTGCCTGGTCGATCAGGCGAAACCACGCCCACGGCCCGGTGCTTTTGCGGATGAGGGTGCGGCCGTCAAGCAGTGTCACGCTGGCCCGGATTTCACTGCCCAGGGCTTTGCCGGGCCATTCGAACAGCGCCGAACCCAGCGGCCCGTGGCTGTAGTTCAAGCGCGCACCGTCGTAGTCCAGGGTAAAACTGGCGATGCGCTCGCTCATCATCAGCGGGCTGAGTTCGAATGCCAGCTGTGCCTGGTGTTGGCCCGCCGGGAAAAAGCTGTCGCGCAGCTGTGCGGCGTTCTCCAGGGTGGCCAACAGTGGCGCACTGACGCCGCCCACCGAGGCGCCCTCGTTCAAGCGCCAAGGGCGTGACCGGGTATCAAGCTGGCCGTCCAGGTGCTGCTCTACAAAGCGCTGCAGCACGCCGTCAGCCGCAAACAGCCGGTTGAAATCGTCCAGCGACACCTGGGTGTCTGAATCGCCGTCGAACGGGTAACGCCCGCTCAGCGCACGCTCACAGAGCGGCGCGACGTCGCTGGCCCATGCACGCTCAAGCACGTGTCGGGTGTGTTGCTGCACGTGCTGCTGACCGACCTGAACGATGTCCAGCATCATGGGTTGAAGCAGCGCGGGCAGTTGCTCCACCTCTTCCCTCAGGCGTTGCAACGAATCGCTGGCGTCCATGGGCACTTTCTGCCGCACGCCCTGTTGGCTGGCGTCGATGAACAAGGCGGTGTCTTTCAAGGCGAGCAGCAACTGCTCGGACGTGCTCGCCGGTGCCTCGGCCGCCAGCCATTGGTGCAGGGGCTTGAAATGCTGGGTGACCGGATGAGGCAACGGGCTAACCGCCGGTACCGGTTGAGCCAGGCCAACCCGCTGCTGCAAATGCTCGCCTTTCTGCAGGGCGCGCTCCAGCAAGCCGTGGGATGGTAGTACGGGCGACAGCTGGGTGTGGCGCGCCGCCGCGTGCAACAGTTCCAGCAACGGCGAGTCGCGTTGCGCCAGTTGCAACAACCGGCGCGGTACATGTTCGGACTGATCCAGGCCGCTGACTTGCAGGTCGTCGAAAAACGCCTCCCACTGCTCGATATAGGCCTGATGGTAGAGCGCTAGCACCTCGTCCTTGATGGGCTTGATGCTCAGCACCTCAGCCTGCCCCATCAGGCGTCGCTCTTGTACAAGCGCTAGCGCCAGCATTGGCTCGACGCGTGCGCTAAAACGCCGGTGCCCCTCCACGGTGTAAAGCCCCGGTACCCCACGGGCCTGGGATTCTCCGCTGCGCTTGGTGAACAGCAACAGGCCGCCCGCGCCCAGTACAGAGGCGATACTGAATTCGCTCAAGGTGCGATCATCCACCTGCTCCAGTAGCTGCCGGTACAACCGATGCGCCACAGGTTCAGCCGCCAGCTGGTTGCGCGCCTGCTCGATGAGCCCGCGGTCCAGTGGCCGTGGCGTAGACAGTGCCAGGCGTTTGAGCAACCGTTGCAGGTGCTCGTCAAACTGCTGATGCTGCGCGTCACTCAGGCGGCTTCCGGCACTGTCGCGAAAGGCGCTGGCGTACCACTCGCCCAGCGCTTGCGCATCAAAGCGCCCTTCACCGCCAAGCATCAGGTACAACGACAGGCTCTGGCGCAGTGTTGCTTCGCTAAGGGTTTGAGCACGGCGTAGACGATCTTCGAGACGCTGCAGCAGATCGGCCAGCACCTGCTGTTCAAGGGCATGCGCATAGGCTTGCGCCGCATGCAACTGCAATTGACGACCGGTCGACCAGGGCAACCAGCCCTGGTCGAGGGTGTGCGCCATGTGGGCGAGCCGATCGAGCCGCAGCAGGGTGTCGCCCCCCAGCACCGGGGTGTTGGCATGATGGGGCGCCTGCTGTAGCGCTGCTATCTGTTGATCGGCGTGTTCCAGGCGACGGGTCTGATCGCGGTGCAGGCTGAGCAACAGCAGGCCGAGCATCAGGCTGATTGCCGGCACCAGAACGTGTGCCCATGACCTGCCCCATGCCAGCCCCTGGCGCATTGGCGTGCGCAGTCGGCCGGGGCGCCAACAGGTGTGCAACGCCCGCAACAAGACCGGGGCCGGCGATTCGACCGTGGCCGGTTGTGCACTGAAACGCACCGACTGCAGGGCGACCTGGGCAATGCCGCGTTCTTGGGCCAGGGCCGTTTCCAGCACCGCCTGCAGGCTCATGGAGAGGGCGCGCCACATCGGCGTGAAGCCGAACAGCATGGAACGCACCTGAACATCCGGCTCGCGCTGAAGACGCTCGAGCGCGGTGCTGTGCAGGTCGGCAATCAGCGCCCTCATGCGCGGGCCTAAGGTCGCGAGCAGGTCTCTGTTACGCAGGGCAGGCGCAAACGCCAGGCTCAATTCACGCCGGTCTGCCGCCAGCCACGCCAGCGACTCCGTGTACCCAGGCAGTTGCTCACAACCGCTGACGATCACCTGCACCGACAGGGCGTTACCAAAGCGACTGGCCAGTTCTTCAAGGCGCGCACGGAGCATCAGTGCCAACTGATCGCGTTCGGCGACGCTCGCTTTGTGTAACTGCAGCGCCGACAGCACCAGCAGGATTCCGCGCGGCAGTGTGCCGCCAACCTCAGCCTGTTTGAGCTCATCGAGCAACAGACGCCACAGCCGTGCCTGCTCAGGTTGAGACGGGCTCAGCAGGCTGCCGTTGATATCGAACAGGGCGAAACCGCTCACCGTGGTGCAGCGCAGGTCGTCGTTGGCGTTGCCGCTCAGGCCGAGCAACGGGCCCTTGTCCAGCCCCGGCGGGCCGATCAGCAAGAACCCCGGCAATCGGCCATTGGCGCGTTGAAACCAGGCCTGCAGCCGCTCGCCCAGCAGCCGTTCCCGATCCGAACAGGCCTCCTGCGGCGCGGCGTCGGCCAAAGGCGCTGGATCGGTTTCCTTTGTGCGCCGACGCCGGCGCAGCCATAGCACCAGTGCCAGAACCGCAAGCCCGGCGCAGAGCAGCAAACGGCTCGCCACGCTGGCCAAGGGTGCGTAACCATCGACTGCCAGACGCTGGCCATGCATCAGGACCAGGTACATCATAACTACAAGGCCCAGCAGCGCCGAACAGGCGAACAGCAGGGTTTTCATGGCGCGCAGAAGCATGGCAGCAACATCCGCAAGTAAAAGGTGTGGGGGAATGCCGTCTCAGTCAGCCTTGCGTGGGATAGGCGAAAATTTCCACGCGACGGTTTCGGGCACGGTTATCCGGGCTGTCATTGGCGAACAACGGTTCAAGCTCACCACGCCCCTCGGCGGTATAGCGCAGAGGGTCAATGTCATTGCCCACCAGCGCGCGAAGCACGGTCTCGGCACGGGCCAGCGACAATGCCTGATTGGAAATCAAGCGGGTCGCCACCGGCGTGTCGTCACTGTGGCCAATCACCTTGATGTGCACCGGCCACTGCTCCAGTGCAGCGGCAATACGCTTCAATACAGGCTCGTAGAGCGACGCCACTTCGCTACCGCCGGCAGCAAACAAACCGGAGGAACTGATCGTGATGCGCACGCCAAGGCCGTCTTCAAGCAGGTACAGGCGGCCAGCCCGTACGTCTGCGGAAAGCGCCAGGGCCAGTTGCTGCGCCAAGGTGTTCAGCGGTGCCTGCTCCAGTGCCTGCAACCGCACCAGGGTTTGGTAGGAACGGTTTTCCAGGTGATAGGCCAAGCCGGCCGCCAGCATCACCAGCAATGCCCCACACCCCCACCAGACATAACGACGACGGCTGAAGTAGTCATGACGCCAACCACGCACCTGCTCATCCGGGCTGACCGTGGGCAGGTAGCCGCGTTGCATGCGAATCGTTTCGAACAGATGGTTGCGCCGCAGCGCAAGCGCGGCGCGCCCTTCACTCTGAATGCGGTAGCGGCCCTCCAGGCCAAGGGCCAGGCACAGGTACATCACCTCCAGCAGCGGGAGGTTTTCCTCAGGCTTGAGCTCTGCTGCATCGAGGTAGCCAAAAAAACCGTCTCCACCCGAGGTCTGGCCATGGAAGATCATCAGCAGGCTGTGTTTCGACCACTCTCCCCTGCCCCATTCAGCACTGGAGATGGTTTCATCGAGCAGCGTACACATCGCGTACTGGGCGCGCTCAACCAGGCTGACCGGTACGCGATCCTCCACCGCCTTTCGATGGAACGTACGCATCTGTGTGACCAGATGGGCGCGCAGATCATCAAGGTCGGGCGCCTGCTCAAGGCTACGCAGCAGCACGACCTCATACAGCAGGTCACTGGCATGCAGCCCAAGCCCCTCGCTGCTCAGCGCGGGCAAGGCGTCATGTGGCCGCGCTGTCGGGGCCGGCAACGCCGACGCGCCCCAGCGCGCCTTGATGTTTGCAAGAGGGGTCCAGAAACGGCGTTTCATTGAGGCTCCTTGATCGCCCAGAAGGCCAGTTGCAAGCCCGGAAAATCACCGGCCACATGCAGACCGAAACCGGCGCTGCTGCCAAGTGCCTGCCACAACGGGTTGTCGCGCTGAAGCTCGAAGTAGCTGAAGCCTGCGTAATACGGCAGTTCACGCGGCGCGGCCGGCAGAACACAGACGTTGATTCCGGGTAGCTGCAGGTCGACGAGGTCGGCAACGCGTTCGCTTGGCCCAACCTTCAGGCACGTCGGGAACACCTTGCGCAGTTCGTCATCCGGCACTTGCGCACGCACTGCAAGTACAAAGCGGGCGCTGCCATACAGGCTGGTGTCGAGCACGGCGGCAACACGAATACCGTGTTCACGCTGATTCAAGGCCAGGGGCACTACATCGGTTCCGGCCTGCGCACTGAGGATATGAGCCAGGTCGATCATGACGGGGTCGAAGCTGTCGGCGAGCCGATCATGCCGGTACACCGGATAGGACTTTGGCCGCTTGCTGGTTTCAGAGAAAATCGCCAACTCACCGGCCAGGGCGACCAACTCACGGAACAGGACCTCGGGGTGCAAGCCCGGGTAGCTTGCAAGGTGGGCGAGCATCGGCTCGGCTCGGTTGATCGTCTGCAGCATCAGAAAATGATGGACCTCGGCGATTCCGCCCAGCCCTGGTACACCCATGTTGGTCGCCAACATGTAGCCCCGCTGCCGAACACGGCCGAGGAAGTCATCCACAAATGCCGCCAGCCGCGGCGCCAGGCGCCAGTTCAGAACCGGTGCGATGAAGGCCTCATCCAGGCTGACCTGGCCACCAGAACTGCGTTCAAGCACCCGGGCGACATCCAGGTACACATGTGACTGCTCGACGTCCTGCCGACGTGCCAGGCGCAGGTTGAGCCGGGCAAGCTGCAAGGTCGCCTCTGCGGCACCCTCGGCGGTGCTGTCCTGCACCGTGGCCTCCAGCTGATGGTAGCGCGACAGGCTGTCGGCGGCAGACGCGTGCTCGACGTCAATGTGTGCAGCGCCCGCTCTGGGCAAGGCCAATACCACGTCCAGCCCGCGTGCACCCTCAGGGACCACAAAGCCGGCCTGCGCCAGGCCTTGGCTATCGAGGCTGAACAGCGTGCCATCGGGTAGAACACCTGCACACTCGAGCAACTGGATTCGCCCCAGGAGCAACTGCGCCGGGTCGAGTTTCAATGCGCTGAACCCCCAGACGTTAGCCTGTACCGCTTGCAACCCTTGAACCAACTGCGCCTGCACGTGGCGTTGTTGCTGTTGGAAATGCTGCGGCTGGAGGAACATGCCTTCCGACCAGACAACGCCGTCATTGCTGAGCATGTGTTAAGCCCTCTGCTATTGGAATGGCCTGAACCGATACCCTGTCCCGCGCCAGGTTCACCTTCAGTACCTCGGGGCTTTGGGCTTGAAAGACATCTACCGCGCGCCATTGAGCGTTATCCAGGTCGCGGTACTCCGCGACCACGCCCACCAGGCGCATCTGCGGATGGGGTACGAAAAGGTGTTCGCGCCGTTCGCCAGGGCTTAGCTGAAACGTCTCGCGCACGAGCCAGGTCGCATCGGCCGACGACTCATTGGCATGCTCAAGACGTGACAGGTCCGCCTTGAGGAAGGTTGTGGCATCGCTCAGTTGGTAGAACGTGAGCAACACAGGAGACGGACGACCGAAGAGGTTCGGATTGACATCGAGCGCCGCCACAATGTCCACGCGCTTTTTCGGGTCGAGTGGCGCAGGCGCCTGAAACCAGCCAAATGCCTGGCAGCCCTGCAGCAATCCCAGGGCCATCAGCAATGTGCCACGCAGCACCGTGCGCGGGACCTGTGCAATGGTGTTAGTCGCGGCCATCATCAGCCTCCTTGGGGGCTTTGGTTTTTTTCGGTTTTTGCGGTTGTTTGGGTGACGGCGCCTCTGCGGACGCCGAGCTACCCTCGCCGCCCCCGTTGATATCGACCTTGCCCTTGCCGTCGATGGCCACCATCGCGCCATTGATCGAAACCCCCTTGGGGCCCAACTCCACCGTGCTGGAACCGGCCTTGAGCACCAGCGTCTGGCCCGCTTCAAGGGTGATCGTCTGGCTGCCCTTGACGTCGACACTGCTGGCACCGAGCTTGAACTTGCCGCCAACCTTGGTATCGCTGTCTGCGCCGATGTCCAGTGAATGCGCGCCGCCCAACTTGACCTGCTGATCAGCGCCCACCTCGAGCGAGCAACTGCCGTTGATCGCACAGGCCTGGTCGCCACCGACATCAAGCGAGTAGTCCGCGCTGACCCGAGCGTTAAGGTCACCGTCGATGTGCTCGTGGGCGTCTTTCATCACCTGGCGGTAAGCGTTGCCGCCTACCTTGAGGTGTATGTCGTTGCCGATGTGTTCAAAGGCATCGTTACGCACCGTGATGTCCTGGTTGCGCCCGGCATGGAACAACAACTGCTCGGCGCCACCCTTGTCCTCGAAACGCAGTTCGTTGTAGACATCCTCGGCCCCCAGCGACTGGCTCTTGATACCACTGCGAGCGACCTGCGCGGGTAACGCGTAGGGTGGCCGCATGCCGCCGTTGTAGAGGCTCCCGGTCACCAGCGGACGGTCCGGATTGCCGTCGAGAAATTCCACCACGACCTCTTGGCCTACCCGTGGCAGGAAAACCGCCCCCCAGCGCTGCCCGGCCAGGGGTTGCGCGACACGCACCCAGCATGAGCAGTTCTCGTTGCGCTGGTCGCTACGGTCCCAGTGGAACTGCACCTTGATCCGCCCGAATTCGTCGACCCACAGCGGCTCGCCCTCCTTGCCGACGACGAACGCGGTCTGCGGACCAACGATCTTTGGCCGTGGCGTCTTGAGTTCGGCGCGGTAGCAACCGTCGCTGCGGATCGCCACGACCTGACAACTGAAACGTGGGCCACTGACGCCGTAGGTCGAGGTCACACAGGTTGCCTGAAGCTGTGCCTGGACGATCAGGTACTGCGTGTTCTGATTGTGCTCGGGATGCCCCTCGAGGGTGAAGCAGGCCCCGGGCAGAAGATACGGTGCGCAACCTGCTGCGCAGATGCGCTGCTGTTCGGCATTCAGCGCCTGTACCCGAACCTTGGTCGCTGCCTCACCCGCAGTGACGTCATTGAAGTGCCCTGGGTAGTGGTAGTGTTCATATGTGGCCTGATCATGCGCCATGACCACCGAGGCATCGGCGCTGAACACGCTGGCTTCGCGGGTGTTGGCCTTGGTGAAATCGAAGTCGGTGGCACGCACTCGACCACTGCACAACACCTGCTCCGGCACCCACGCCGAAAAGCGATTGAACAGCTCGGGCTGCCCTCCACCCAGTTCAAACCGATGATCACCTTCAAGCAGCGTGTGCTCACTCATTGAATCGGTGATCACCAGGCAGTGCCCTTCAGCGGTGTGCCGGAAAAAGTAGTAAAGCCCGGCCTCCTCCATCAGGCGGCTGACAAAGGCGAAATCGCTCTCACCGAACTGCACGCAGTATTCCAATGCCGGGTACTGCTCAAGGGGCACGCAGTCCAGGTTTCCCGGGTATACGCTCAGCACCTCCTTGAGCACCTCAGGCACCGACTTGCTTTGAAAAATCCGGCTGTTGCTCGCACAGGTTGCAAACCATAACCAGGGGCGCAGTAAAAACTCATAGCACGGCAGTTGGCCCTGATCCGCCACACGGCGGAAACCACAGATGTGCGCGTGCAGGACACGTGCAGGCGCTTGAAAGTCGTACGGGAGCTCGACGACAAGGGGCTGGCCCAGCCAATCATCGGCCTTCAGTTCGCCCTCCGGGCTCAGGGCCTTGACCGTGTATTCAAACAACTGGCTCAGCCCCTCGCTACCGTCCAGGCCGGCGAACAACAACGCAGTGGAACCTGGCGGCCCGGCGAAGGAGCAGGAGGTAGGGGCGTGTTTTGCAGAAGCGCTAGTCACGTGCAGCCCCTCAGGCAATCATCGTTTTACGGGTACCGGGCTGAACGATCTTGATCACGCCCCCCCAGTTGCACAGGCAGGTGCATTGGCTATGCAACGCCGGTTGCCCCGCGAGATGGGTCTTGGCAGCGCCGGGTGTCCAGGGCGAGGCCGTTGCCGGCACACAGGGCATTGGGGTCAGTACCCCCATTGCCGCAGACGTCGCGGCGGAGACCGTCGGATTGGCCATCGAAGAACACACGCCGAACGGGGCGATGTTGACCATCGGCTTATGGTCCATGATGTTGGCGGCGGGCTGGCCTTCAACGTTGTAGCGGTTTACCGGCAGTACAGCCAAGTTCGCAGGCGCGGCCCCGAATGAACACCGTAACAGCGCCCCCATTACAACTTGTTCTGGCACAGCAGCCCCTCCGCTGAATAATTGGTTACGTTATGCGGCAACCGACACCGATGAAAACGTGAAGCGGTATTTTGGCCAAAACCACGAAGCGTTAAATAGGAAAAATCCGAGAGGTACGAAGGATTTTCAGACAGCGTTTTGTTTAACCCAATGGTTTGACCGCACACCCATTTCATCTATTCACCCGCCAAACTCATTTACCATTACGCCAAACAAGCAAACACCTCGCGCCCACATAGCTAACAGGCGCGCTGTGTTAAACCGTATTGTGTTAAACCGAGTTGTTTTAAACCGAATTGCTTTAAACCGAACTGTAGCGAAGCAGCCTCTGTGGCCTAAACCGCGCGCCTTAAAACGGGGACTGCCGACTAAAAAAGGCCTTAGTCATTGGCAAACTCGTAAATAATCCCTGCATCCCCAACCGATAAACTGACCCGTTGAGGCACGGTCTGATTTATTTCGCCCAGCAAGAATGCGCGACTGAGCTGCGGTAAAAGCCCATTCGTCAAAATGGAATCAACCATGCGCCCGCCACTGTGTATATCGGTGCACTGGCTGACGATATAGTCCACCAATACCGCGTCATAGTGCAGCGGTACCTGATAACGCTGTTCTACGCGTGCGGCGACGCGCTTTAGTTGCAACTCGACAATACGGGCCAACATGTCGTCGTTGAGCGCAAAGTACGGAATGGCCACCAGGCGACCGAGCAGCGCGGGCGGGAACACGCGCAGCAGTTCCGGCTTGAGCAGCTGTTCAAGGTCTTGGTCCGTCTCGGTGCCTTGCCGGTTGAACAGCACTTCGGAGCCCACGTTGGTGGTCATCAGGATCAAGGTATTGCGAAAATCGATGACCTGGCCCTCGCCGTCTTCCATCCAGCCCTTGTCGAACACCTGGAAGAACACTTCATGGACGTCGGGGTGAGCCTTTTCAATCTCGTCGAGCAGGATCACGCAGTGCGGCCGACGGCGCACCGCCTCGGTCAAGACACCGCCTTCACCGTAACCGACATAACCCGGCGGCGCGCCCTTCAGCGAAGCGACCGTGTGCGGCTCCTGGTACTCACTCATGTTGATCGTTACCAGGTTGTGCTCACCGCCATACAGCAGTTCCGCCAGGGCCAGGGCGGTTTCCGTCTTGCCTACGCCAGAAGGGCCGGCAAGCAGGAACACCCCTACCGGTTTGCCCGGGTGATCGAGCCCGGCACGGGAGGTCTGAATACGACGGGCAATCGCTTCCATCGCATGGGATTGGCCAATGACACGCTCACCCAGGCGCTCGGCGAGGTTGAGGATGGTTTCAATTTCATTGCGCTGCAGGGTGCCCAGCGGAATGCCGGTCCAGCCTTGCAGCACGCTGGCCACCGACTGCGCGTCGACATCCGTCAGTACCAGGGCAGGCACTTCAGACTGGGCGGCGTGCAAGCGCTGCTGCAATGCTTCGGTGCGCTCCAGAAAGGCGGCCTGCAGTTCAGCCTGCTCCACGCTTGGCGCGAGGTGCTCGGTGCAGAGGCGTTCGCGCAACTGCTGGATCTCGCCGACCCAAGCGGTTTGCGCCTGCCAGCGCTTTTCCAGCTCAGCACTGCGCTGCTGTTCATCGCGCAGTTGCTGCGAAAGACGTTGCAGGCGCTCAGGGTCGAGCAGGCCAATGGCCTGCTCCGTTTGCACCACCACTTTTTCAGCGCGCAGGTTCGCAATGCGCTCGCGGCTGTCAGCCAGTTGTGCGGGCATCGCTTGCTGACTGATGCCAACCCGCGCACAGGCAGTGTCGAGCAGGCTGATGGCTTTATCCGGGAGTTGGCGATCCGGCAGATAACGGTGTGACAGGTGGACGGCAGCCACCACCGCCTCATCGAGGATCTGCACCCGATGGTGACGCTGCAACGTGGGCAGCACACTGCGCAACATGGTAATCGCAACCTCGGGGCTCGGTTCGTCTACCCGCAGTGCCTGAAAACGTCGCTTGAGCGCGGGGTCCTTCTCGATGTGCTTTTTATACTCGCTCCAGGTCGTGGCGCCGATCGTACGCAGTTTGCCCCGCGCCAGCATCGGCTTGAGCAGGTTGGCTGCGTCACCGGTACCGGCCTGGCCGCCTGCGCCGACCAGGGTATGCACTTCGTCGATGAACAAGAGTGTCGGTTGCGTGGCCGCCTGCACCTCGTCGACCACCTGGCGCAGGCGCTGCTCGAACTCGCCCTTGACGCTGGCACCGGCCTGCAACAAGCCGATATCCAGCGCCAACACGCGGGCCCCGAGGAACGCTTCGGGCACGTCACCGGCGACGATTCGCTGGGCAAAGCCCTCGACCACAGCGGTTTTTCCAACGCCCGCCTCACCGGCCAGCAATGGGTTGTTCTGACGCCGACGCATCAAAATGTCGATGAGTTGACGCACCTCCTCATTGCGCCCCAGCACCGGGTCGAGGTTGCCAAGCCGTGCCTGCTCGGTAAGGTCGCTGGTGTAGCGCTGCAAGGTGCCGGAAGTTTCACGGAGCTGGTCCGCTGGTGCCCCGTCACCGGGTACCACGGACTGTTCAGGTGAACGCTGGACAATTTCGTGGAACTGTTCGAGCAGCGTCTCACGATTGATCTTCTCGAACTCACGGGACATTGCGAACAAGGTATGCCGCAAGCTTCCCGTGCCCAGCACACCGAGCAACAAGTGACCGCTGCGAATTCTGCTCGCATCCAGTTGCAGCGCCCCATACAACCAGCCGCGCTCCATGGCTTCGTCCAGCTGAGCGGAAAGGTCGACGACCGAGGCCGCCTGCGCGGGCAAGCGGTCGAGGGCACTGATCAAATCGCTGGAAAGCGTGCCCGCGTTCAGGCCGAAGCGCTCGTTGATGCGTCGCAGGTCGGAGTCTGGCTGTTGCAGCACCAGCTGGAACCAATGCACCAGCTCAACGTAAGGGTTGCCTCGTACCCGACACAAGGTTGTGGCGGACTCCATCGCCTGATAAGCCAAGGTGTCGAGCTTTCCAAAAAGCTTGGCGCGGCTGATGTCAGTCATGGCGCAGTTCCTGTTGTAGTCATTGAAGACGAGCCGGGGTCAGAACACAGGCTCGTGGTTGAGTCGCGGGGCGGTGGCTGGACAACCAGGAGGTCAGGCCAAGGGATAGATTGCCCCCCAGACGCATCGGCGTATTGGCACTCGGTGCGAGCAGCAGTTGCACATCCCACTCAAAGCCGCAGCCCAGGTAGTCATCCACCAGGCGTGCCAGGTCGCGCAACGCCTCGGTGCCAGGCAAGAAGCGTGTCATATCGGCCAGCGACAGCGGCCCGAGTGTCACGCGAACGCTGTGCTGGACATTCCACGCCCTGCGCCCGAGCAAGGAACTGCGCCCCAGTTGAGCGGCCTCGGTGCCAGCGCCCAATTGCAGTTGATCTGTCGGCGCCAATGCACTCCAGCGCCCATGCCATTGATGCAGGGTGACGGGCACCTGCAGGTGATCGCGTAACACACCCAGCAGGCCCTCGGCACTGCGTCGCTGGTCGAGGTATTGGCTGGCGTAATAGCGTTCGCTGTGCGGAACGAACGCTTGCACATACTCGGAAAAACGGTCCTGGCTTGGTCGGTCTGCGCAGACGACCGGGCGCGCCATCGCCCAGCTGCGATACAACAGGCACAGCAGGCGGTGGTGAAAGATGTCCAGAAAACCCGCCAGTGTTCCGTCGTTGTGGTTGATCTGGCGGGACAAGGCCTCTTCACTGAAGGGCAACGGCATCGGGCCATTGACCCCGGTCAGGCCAAAAAAGGTCACCCGCAACTGTGGCGGCAGCCCCTCGCGCAGTTGCAGGTTGCGCAGCATGGCCGGCTCGAAGGCCAGTGACACCGCCTGGCCCAGGCGCAGTAGATCCTCACGCAGGTGTTCCGACGTGCCCAGGCGCGGGCGCTGCGGGTCGAGCGCATCCAGGCAGCGCAACGCGCTGAAAAAATCAAAACGCCAGGCCTGACGCTGCAATTGCTCCCAAGGGCTCACAGGGTCATGCATTGGCTACTCCTCACCGGCCAGCGCATGATCATCCCGCGTCCCACGGTGTACAGCACGGTCTGGGTAAACGCATTGATGGCCGCATAGCGGGCGAAAAAAACATCCAGCACCGCACCGAAAGCAACAGTACCAATGCCCTCGCACGCGGCATCATCGAGGGTCAGGTGCAGTTGCAAGCCTCGGCCGAACGCTACCGGCCCGCTGCCGGGCAAGCGCTGCGTCAGCACGGTGGCGCGCAAGGAAACGATGCCTTCAAGCAGGCGCTGCAGCACCGCATCATCCGGGGCGATGTAAAGCGATAGCAGTTCGCGCAACGCCTGTGCCCCGGCCTGTCCATCGTCATTGGCCAGTGGCAGGTAGTTCCGCGACAAATGCTGAATCGCCTGCCAGGGCCCCTCGCCCGAAACCGGCACAGCGAGCGGCGTCGACGGGCCAGCCAGCCTGCGAATGGCCAGTACGGGCGCGCTGACATCCAGGACAAAATCGGTATTGCCCTTGCCGAAGCCAATGTGCAACGGCAGGTCGCGGTTTGAGCAAAGCACTTCAGCCGCCAGTTGATGCAGGTCCGGCCGATACGGCGGGTGCTGAGGGTCTACCAGGGCAATCGACAGGTCACTGCCCGCATAAGACGGCTTGCCATGCAGTGCAGCCGAGCGCGGACGGCTGGGCGCCCGCTGTACCTGAAAAAAGCCGGTGCCGGCTGCGTCGGTTGCCCGAGCCTGCGGCGAATACAATGGTACAAAGCGCTGGCGCTCGCGGCTGCCGCTAAAGTAGCCGTGCACCTCCAGCACCTGATGAACTTCGTGGTTCAAGGGGTTCGCCTGGTCGACCAGCACAGGAATCTCCGGCCGATGGTGCAACACGTTGATGCGATCAGTACGTTTCTGGAACAGGTTCTGCACCGGCGCACAGAACAGATTGAACATCGAACCATCGAGCCCGGCGGGCAGCTGATTGGACAACGGCGCCAACACGATCAGCAGTTCCAGATGTTCGCTGTCGCACCGACGTACCGCCGGGCCCAACCCGGACAGGTTGATAAAGCGCTGCCCTTCGGGAAACGCCAGAAAACGCCTGAGCAGCGCGAAGCCGGCGTGCCCGCTGACGCCACGCAGGGGTTCCTGTGTGTCAGGCGCGCCTTCAAGATTGGCCTGGGTGATGCACGCGGGCTCAATGAATTCGCACCAGGCCGGGGTGTCCTCAACCGGCCTTGCAAGCACACCGACTGCACGCGAGAGCAGCGCTTCGTGAACCGCCAGCGCCCCTGCCCCACTCAGGTACACGCACAGCGCGTCCAGAGCAATCTGCTTGAACGTGACGCCCGTGGTGGTTCGCAAGCGCAGCCGCAACACCGAGTGCGCCTGGCCGGTAAACCTGGCAGGCAACCCTGATAGCAGGCTGGTACTGGCAAGGTAGTCGGCAGACTCGATCTGCACCGGCCACAAGGTGACCGGCTGAGTACTACGCCACTCACAACGCACGGTGCGCCCGTCAAGCTCGGCAACCGCGCTCAACGCGGTACTGGCAGGCAGGCAGAAGCCATTGAGCAGGCTGCCCTGATGTTTGTCCGGCGTGAACTGCACCACCGCCATGGACGGCAGCGGCATTAACGATTGAGGCTGGACCTGCTCCAGCAGGTTGCTGGTGAACTGCGGAAACTCCGACGCCATCTGCAGTTGAATGCGAGCCGTCAGGAAGCCCAGCCCCTCGAGCAGACGCTCCACACCGGGGTCGTGGCTGTGTTGGGTGTCCAGGCCAATGTGGCTTGCTACCTTGGGGTAGGCCTTGGCAAATTCGGCAGCCCCTTCGCGCAGGAACTGCAATTCGCGCTCGTACAAGCGCAACAGTCGCTCATCCATGCCGCCCCCTGAGGGGTGCTGTATCGACGTGTACCGCACCACTTTGGGTATTCCAGATGGAGCGAAAGGTGAACGGGTGAGCGACCTCTGCATCGCGCAGTTGCCCCTCGATGACCATCTGTATTTCGAACAGGGGCGCTTCGGTGCGGCTTACCCAGGAAACCTGCAAGCTGTGGCGAATCACCCTTGGCTCGTAGGCCAGAATGGCCTGATGAATACGCTTCACCAGAGCCTCCGGAGAAAAACTGGAGAGTGTCTTGCCCGCAATGCTGTCAATCCCGTAGTTCAGTACAGAACGAGCGACGTGAGGCGCTTGGCTGAGGTCCAGTGTGCTGACAAGCCCACGGGTGTTTAGCAGCGTGCTCAGATCTTCGCGTAAACGGGACAACTGAGAATTTTTGCTTGCCGCAATGTCAGGTGTGCTCGCAGCATGAAAATTCAGGTTTAAACGCTCAAGCAACGTGTGGGCACAGCTATTCATGGGTAGGCCTGGTCACAAGCGATAACTGATAACGCATAGAAATCCAACAGACGTAATCAAAAGGACCAAGGCAAACGCATTTCAAACGCGCCTTGATCCTGATAACCACATTACTTTGCAGCAGCCACGTCGAAAGTTTTGTCCGCCGTACCGTTCTCGGCGGTGCCATCAAATTCATTGTACTTGTAACGGATGCGCGTATAGTTTAAAGAGATGCGTTCAGAAGGCTGACCATCGGTGTGACAGTGCGTCGAGAAAGTACTGATAACTGGGTTAGTAAGTTCTATGCGTAGCAGCTCCTGCAGTTTTTGGTTTGTACCCGAAGCGTGTAGCACAACAATAATAGCCTCTGTAAATGCCGTACCTTTCAACGACTGAATGAAAAATTCCGGCGAACTCTTATCCGCAGACTTCGTAAGAGAAACTTCCGAAATATACCCAGCGAGAAGTCTGCGCTCAGCGCCACTCCCCGAAATGTCCCTAACTGTATTGAACGAATAAGAGTCAAACACGAGCCATTCCCTATAGCCTTCAACCTTGGAAGTACCCTTAATCTCCGAATAAAACTTTACCAAAATCATATATTACTCCTCGCATATTAAGCAAAAATTGAAAACTTTAAGACTTGACTGACGGCAATTTTGAGACCAGGCGTAACGAAACAGTCAACCCTTCCAACTGGTAGTGTGGGCGCAAGAAAAACTTGGCCCGATAGAACCCAGGGTTAGCCTCATTTTCTTCGACCGTCACCTCTGCCGCCGACAGCGGCTTACGCGCTTTATCGATATCCGTTGCCGTTGCCGGGTTCAGATCGACATAACGCATGATCCAACTGTTAAGCCAGCGCTCTAAATCCGCACGTTCTTTGAACGAGCCGATCTTGTCGCGCACGATGCACTTCAAGTAGTGGGCAAAACGGCAGGTAGCGAACAGGTAAGGCAAGCGCGCCGCCAATTGCGCATTCGCGGTGGCGTCGGGATCGTCGTACTGCTGCGGGCTGTGCAGCGACTGCGCCCCGATAAACGCCGCTAGCGAGGTGTGCTTGCAATGCACCAGCGGCATAAAGCCGTTGTTCGCCAGTTCCAGCTCGCGACGATCACTGATGGCGATCTCGGTTGGGCAGGTCATGTCAACACCACCGTCTTCGCTCGGGTAGGTGTGCACGGGAAGCCCGCTGATTGCACCGCCCGACTCGATACCGCGGATCTGCGAGCACCAGCCAAACTGCGTGAACGACTGGTTGATGTTCAAGCCCATGGCATAGGCCGCATTGAGCCAGAGGTACTTGCTGGCGTCGCCCTGCGTCACTTCTTCAAAGTTGAAATTTTCCACCGGCGCGGTTTTCGCGCCGTAAGGAATACGCCCGAGGAAACGCGGCAGTGTCAGGCCCACGTAGCGCGAGTCTTCGGAACTGCGCAGGTTGCGCCAAGCCGCATGCTCAGGGGTCTGGAAGATCTTGCTCAAGTCACGTGGGTTGGCCAGCTCTTGCCACGAGTCCATCAGCAGCGCGCCTGGGTCGGCAGCGCTGATCAATGGCGCATGGGCTGCCGCCGCGATCTTGGCCATGGACGACAGCAGTTCGACATCCGGCGGGCTGTTGTCAAAGTAGTAGTCGGCAATCAGTACACCGAAGGGCTCGCCACCAAACTGGCCGTACTCGTGCTCATAGATCTTCTTGAACAACGGGCTTTGGTCCCAGGCCGCGCCTTTGAACTTTTTCAGTTCACGGGCCAGATCGCCCTTGGAGACGTTGAAGAAGCGAATCTTCAGTTTCTCGTCGGTCTCCGTATTGCTGACCAGGTAATGCAAGCCGCGCCAGGACGCTTCGAGCTTCTGGAAGTCGTCGTGGTGCAAGATCGCGTTGATCTGGCTCGACATCTTGCTGTCGATCGCGGCGATAAGCGCCTCAATGGTGCTCAGCGTGTCTTCCGCAATCAGGTGCGATGCGCTCAGTGCCTGCTCAGCCAGGGTATGCACCGCAGCGTGCAGCGCTTCACTGGCCCGCTCGCTGCGCGGCTTGAACTCGCGTTGCAGCAGGCTGCCGAAACTATCGGGAGCATCGGTAGTGAGCTGACTGTCAGCGACCTGTATCTGTTCAGTTGCAGCCATGGCGGCTTACCTCATTCAGTGGTTTGGGCTGGGGACTTCGCTTGCGCCAGCAGCGAACTCATGAGCGCAGGGTCCTGGAGCAACTGCGCGACCAGTTGCTCAGCGCCACTCTTGCCATCCATGTAGGTCAAGAGGTTGGAGAGCTGATTGCGCGCCTCCAACAACTTGTTGAGGGGTTCGACATTGCGTGCGATAGCGCCCGGGCTGAAGTCGTCCATGCTCTTGATATCCAGGGCAATGGACAGCTGGCCTTCGCCGGTCAGCTCATTCTTGACTGCAAACTTCAACGACGGCGCAATGGCATTCATGCGCTCATCGAAGTTATCAATATCAATTTCCAGAAACTTCCGATCGGCCACGGACGGCAAGTGCGCAGTATTGGCACCCGACAAATCCGTCAATACACCGTTCACAAAAGGAATTTCTACTGTTTTCTCAGCCCCGTAGAGTTCGACGTCGTAGTCGATCTGAACCCGCGGCGCGCGGTTACGACCAATAAACTTTTGCCCACTATTACTCGACATGACACCCCCTCAAATAGAAACCTTAAACCCTCAATCTTCCTGTTCACCCGCCAACGCGCGCATCTCGCCAACACTTGACGGTGCAAGTTCGGCGATTATTTCCAGAAACTCTTTTCCCGCGAGCCGGCGTACTCTGCGGACCAACATGGGGATCGGACTGCTGGGCTCATGACGGCTGTAATACGCCTCGATCGCCTCAAGCGCGACGACCACCTCTTCTCGTGAGGAAAACGCTGTTGACCCTGCGTGCTGGTAAACCACCGGCGGTGGCGTCGGTCGCTCTTCCAGTCGCTCAATGGCCACTGCCTGGGCCGTGTTACGCAACCGGCTGTCAACGACCTGAATCCATTGCTGCAAGAGCAGCACCATGGAATGCAGCGGCGAAACCGCGTCCAGGCCGGTCTTTTCATCCAGGCACTGACCGATATCGACCAACAGCTTCTTAAGGCGCTTCAACACGCCCAACCCACGCATGAGATCCGCCGAGCAAAGTGGCTCGATCAAGCCGGTCAAGCGCACCAGCGAGGCGTCACGCTCCGCGGACTCGTTTGCACTGGCAATCAATGCCAGGTCCGAACAACAGAGGTTGTCGCCCCCTGGGATACGGGCTAGCACTTCGCGGCGCAGCCTGACACCGATGGTCGACGGCACGGCAAGTTCTGCAAGCGCATTGACCCTGACCAACGGATCAAAGTGATCTTCGGCACTGAGCCGGGGATGCACGCTCTCCCAACGCTCCCGAAGCAAAAAGGCAATCAACTGCAGGCCATTGGCAAAGCCCGTCAAGCCCTCACGCTCAAGCCATGCGCGCGCCAGGCAAACAGCCACGCGAAGATCATGTGTGCGCTTGAACAAACTGATGCAGCGCGCCTCGACGGAAATCCAGTCAATGGGTTCAGGGACAAATACATAATCGCCGTATTGCGACTCTTCCCGCACCGTTACTTGATTGAACAGCTCAAGGAACTCTGCGTCGTATTCAAGATGCTCACCACACCCTTCATTGGCAAGCGCAGCAATAAAATTATCCACACTCATGCGTTAGCCTTTTGCAACAAACGTTAGTTGCGAAACCTGTTGATCGGGGCATGACAACATTGCAGCCCAGGCCTTGAATACAAACGAGGAAGCGTAAAGAAGCGCTATAAGCACGCACCACTAAAAATGCAGCGGGCTGTTTTTCAATACCCTGATAGCGACACAATTACTGAAATGACTGTCAGCATGTTTTATCTATCGGTGTTTGCCGACGACGCTATTGTGCTGATCAACAGGGGCCGTGAAAGTAGGTTTAGTTACCGCAGCAATGTAGGACGCTTCCTGCGAAATGAAGGCGTCGTTACCCTATTGACTACAGATGCCTGCGCGCAGGGCGCTTTGGTGCATGCATACCCCGGCCAGTACGCTTAAACTGGGCGCGTTAACGCTGCCGTGCCCCGACACGCGTGCCGCAGATGATCACCTCAAGCAAGAGACCCTTAATGGCAAACCACGACCTCACCTTCCTCCCCGATCCCGACCCGGAATCCATCTCTTCGGACGTCGCCAGTTTCGGCGGCGTGCTGGTTTCCACGCAGATCCCGACCCGCGCTGACGGCAGTCTGGAACTGGGTGGCATCGTCGAGCAGAGCGAATGCACCCTGCAGGCACTCAAGGTTGCGCTGGAGCGCGCAGGCAGTTCCATGGACCGTGTGATGCACCTGACCATCTACCTCACCGACATGGCCGACCGTGCAGCGTTCAATGAGGTTTATCAGCGCTTTTTCGCAAGGCCCTGGCCGGTGCGCGCCGCGATCGGCGTGGCGGCCCTTGCCGTTGAAGGCATGCGCGTAGAGGTCACAGCGATGGCCGCCAAGGGCTGAATCCACGGTGCTATCCAGTGGCGGCCCTCCGCGAGCGGCCGCCACCGGGCAGCAGGTGGGTGCCGGTCAAGCGTTTCGCAGCTACAATGCGCGCCTTGACCGTGACAAACGACCAGAAAAACATGTCCCTGCCCAAGCATCACCTGGAATTACTCAGCCCCGCCCGCGATGTTGCCATTGCTCGCGAGGCTATCCTGCATGGCGCTGATGCCGTGTACATCGGCGGCCCGAGCTTCGGCGCCCGCCACAACGCCTGCAACGAAGTGAGTGATATCGCTCAATTGGTAGAGTTCGCCCGCCGCTACCACGCCCGGGTGTTCACTACCATCAATACGATCCTGCACGACAACGAGCTGGAGCCGGCACGCAAGCTGATCCACCAACTGTACGATGCCGGTGTCGATGCACTGATCGTCCAGGACCTGGGCGTGATGGAGCTGGATATCCCGCCAATCGAACTGCACGCCAGCACCCAGACCGACATCCGTACGCTGGAGCGGGCGAAGTTCCTCGACCAGGCAGGCTTCTCTCAATTGGTACTGGCCCGCGAACTGAACCTCAGTGAAATCCGCGCCATCGCCGATGAAACCGATGCGGCAATCGAGTTCTTTATTCACGGCGCGCTGTGCGTGGCCTTCTCTGGCCAGTGCAATATCTCTCACGCCCAGACCGGCCGCAGCGCCAACCGCGGCGACTGCTCCCAGGCCTGCCGCCTGCCCTACACCCTGAAGGACGATCAAGGCCGCGTGGTTGCCTACGAAAAGCACCTGCTGTCGATGAAGGACAACAACCAGAGCGCCAACATTCGCGCACTGGTGGAAGCCGGCGTGCGTTCGTTCAAGATCGAAGGGCGCTACAAGGACATGGGCTATGTGAAGAACATCACCGCCTATTACCGCCAGCGCCTGGACGAGGTCCTCGAAGACCGCCCGGACCTGGCCCGTGCCTCCAGCGGCCGCACCGCGCACTTTTTCGTGCCCGATCCAGACAAGACCTTCCACCGCGGCAGCACCGACTACTTCGTCAGCGAGCGCAAGATCGACATCGGCGCCTTTGACTCGCCAACCTTCACCGGCCTGCCGGTGGGCGTCGTCGAGAAGGTCGGCAAGCGTGACCTGCTGGTAGTCAGCCATGAGCCGTTGTCCAACGGCGACGGCCTCAATGTGCTGGTCAAGCGCGAAGTGGTGGGTTTTCGCGCCAACATCGCCGAAGCCAAGGGCGAGTTCGAAGAAGATGGCGAAAAGCGTTACCGCTACCGCGTCGAACCCAACGAAATGCCCGAGGGCCTGCACCAGTTGCGCCCAGGCCACCCGCTGAGCCGCAACCTGGACCACAACTGGCAGCAAGCGCTGCTCAAGACGTCCGCCGAGCGCCGGGTCGGTCTTTCCTGGCGCGCTCGCCTGCGCGAAGATCGCCTGGAACTGACCGCCACCAGTGAGGAAGGCATCACCGCCAGCGCTGCCCTGGACGGCCCGTTCGGCCTGGCCAACAAGCCGGAACAGGCCCTGGAGCAATTGCATGACCTGCTTGGCCAGTTGGGTACCACCCAGTACCACGCCACGGCCATCACGCTGGATGCACCCCAGGCGTATTTCATCCCCAACTCGCAGCTCAAGGCGTTACGCCGCGAAGTCATCGATGCGCTGACCTTGGCCCGTATCAACGCCCACCCACGTGGCAGCCGCAAAGCCGAGACAGACCCGCCACCGGTATACCCGGAGTCGCACCTGTCGTTCCTGGCCAACGTCTACAACCAGAAGGCCCGCGATTTCTATCACCGCCATGGCGTGAAGCTGATCGACGCCGCCTTCGAGGCCCACGAGGAAACCGGTGAAGTGCCGGTGATGATCACCAAGCACTGCCTGCGTTTTTCCTTCAACCTCTGCCCCAAACAGGCCAAGGGCGTCACCGGTGTGCGCACCAAGGTCGCACCGATGCAACTGATACATGGCGACGAGGTGCTGACGCTGAAGTTCGACTGCAAGCCTTGCGAAATGCACGTCATCGGCAAGATGAAGGGCCACATCCTTGACCTGCCGCAACCGGGCAGCGTGGTGGAACAGGTGGTCGGGCACATCAGCCCGGAAGACTTGCTCAAGACCATTCCTCGCGCCCCTCACTGAGTGATCGTGTAGCGCTCAAGGCAGTCGCAACCGCTCATTTCGGCCTGCACCTACAACAGGGCCCTTGGTTTTCCAAGGGCCCTGTTGTCATTCAAGGGCCTTGTCAGCGAGAAAGCGTGAAGTGGGAAAATACACTTTGAATGTTAACGATAATTACTATTATTATCGCGCATTCAAATTGCTACCACTCGCCTCCAAGGATTGCGCCTTCCATGCGTCGCACGTTCGTCTCGCTATGCCTGCTTCATGCTGTTACACCCACCGTGTGGGCTAATCCTTCAAATGAAACCGAGCCACCGCTGGTCGAGCTGCAAGCCTTGAGTATCAATGCCGACGCCGCCGATGCCGAGCGCGCCGACGGCCCGGTGCAAGGCTACAAGGCAACCCGTTCGGCCAGTGCGACCCGTACCGACACCGCCCTGCATGAAACCCCGCAGTCCGTCAGTGTGGTGCCACGCGATGTGCTTGAACACACCGGTTCGACCCGATTGCAGGACGCGCTGGACTACGCTGGCGGCGTTGGCCGGGCCAACAACTTCGGTGGCCAGGGCTTGACCACCTTTACTGTCCGAGGCTTTACCACCGGCGAGTTCTACCGCAACGGTTTTCCTATCAACCGCGGCTACCCGAACGCCCCCGATGCCAACACCGTCGAGCGGCTCGAGGTGTTACGCGGCCCGGCTACCAGCCTTTACGGCCGTGGCGATCCCGGCGGCACCTTCAACGTGGTCAGCAAACAGCCGCAGGTTGAGCAAAAGGTGACTGTCGGCAGCCAGATTGACGACCAAGGCATGCACCGTGCCACCCTCGATGCTACGGGTGCGCTCAACCAGGAGGGTTCACTGGCGTATCGTTTGAACCTGCTGGGCGAAGGTGGCGAGAGTTTCCGCGACAATGTCGAGAGTGAGCGTTACGACGTTGCGCCCGTGCTGAGCTGGCAGGTCAACGAGACGACCCGGATCGTTTTCGAGGGTGACTTCATGCGTAACAACCACCCGCTCGACCGTGGCCTGACCCGCTATGCCACGCAAAAAGGCAGCGCCTCGCGTGATACCAACATCTGGGAAAAAGGCAGCGACAACCTGCTGCACAATGACAACAACATGGCTCAACTGCGCTTCGACCACGCGCTGAACGACGACTGGACACTGGCCGGTGGCGTGCAGATGCTTGACGGCAGCCTCGAAGGCAACGCCGTGGAAGCCAACGCCCTGCAAGCGGACGGCCGCACCCTGAACCGTAACTTCAACTATCGCAAGCTGGAGTGGACCGACCGGGACGTGCAACTGAACCTGACGGGGCACTTCGATACCGCCGGTTTCGCCCATACCCTGCTGACCGGCGTCGAGTACGAGGACTACGACTACAAGTCGATCATCCAGCGCTCTGCGGCTGGGGCATCGGCGTACCCCATCGATATCTTCGATCCCGTACTCGGCCAACCCCGCCCTGCCCTGACCCGAACCACAACCCATGACAAGGAAAACCTGAAGACCTGGGCGTTTTTTGTCCAGGACCAGGTAGCTCTGACCGAACGTCTCAAGGCATTGGCCGGGGTACGCGTCGAGCGCTTCGAGCACGACTACAACAACTACCTGCCCAACAGCAAAGGCTGGGAAGCAGCCGACAACGCGGTCACCCCACGCTTTGGCCTGATGTATGACCTGACCGATACCCTTGCGGTGTATGCCAACACGGCGCGCTCGTTCAAGCCCAACAGCGGTGCCAGCCGCCAGGATGAGGGTTTTGCTCCGGAAAAAGGCAAATCCGTCGAACTGGGTATGAAGTGGGAAGCACTTGAACGTCAGTTGAGCGTCGATGCAGCGGTGTATCAGATCGTCAAGGAAAACGTCCTGACCGTCGACCCAGTCAATGAAGACTACAAGGTTGCAGCGGGCGAGGTGCGCAGCCGTGGTTTGGACCTCAACATTGCAGGCAACCTCACGCCCGAGTGGCGGGTTATCGGGGGCTATGCCTACGTTGATGCCGAGGTGACCAAGGACAACTCACTGGAGACTGGGACACGACTGGCCAACATTCCCCGCAACACCTTCAGCCTGCTCAACGTCTATGAGTTCCAGGATGGCATAGCCCAGGGGCTGGGGCTGGGCATGGGGGTCAAGTATGTCGATGACCGGGCCGGGCAGACCATCGCACAGACCTACACCATGGACCGTTACAGCGTGGTCGACCTGTTGAGCTTCTACACGCTCAACGAACATGTACGTCTGAACCTCGACGTGAAAAACGTGTTCAACAAAGGCTATGACGAAGGCGCGTTCAACAACTACGTCTATCCCGGTGCGCCGCGTACGGTTCAGGCGGGCATCGCCTATACCTTCTGACGCGTCAACGGCATACGGCCCAACCACTGGACGAGCGGGTACTTGCGCACCGGCTCGTCGCCCTGTTGCGTTTGCTCAATTGCAGCGCACTTCTATAGTGAGCTGATGGGTTTGCGGCACCGTCCGCAACGCCACCCGGTGGCCGATACGGGTGGCGGCGTTCCGATCCCGTTCAGGAGGGACATACGTATGCCTGCAAACCGCTTCCTTGGTGTAAACAGCGGTAGGGAACTGCTGGACGTGCTGATTCGTGCCGGGATGATCGCCGTGCTGGTGAGCTGGTGCTTTCAGATTTTCCAGCCGTTCTTGAACCTGATGCTATGGGCAGTGATCCTGGCAATCACACTTTACCCCTTGAATCAGAAACTCGCGGTCGTATTCGGCAATCGACCGGGGCTGGCCAGCATTCTGCTGATTCTGCTGGGGCTCGCCTGCCTGATCGGCCCGTTGAGCTTGCTGGGGAGCTCAGTCGCCAACTCCGTACAAAACAGCATGCAGACGCTACATAACCAGGCCCTAGAAATTCCTCCACCGCCAGACTCGGTGCGCAGTTGGCCTTTGATCGGCGAAACCCTGTTTGGTATCTGGAGCCGTGCGTCCAATGACTTGAGCTGGGCATACTCGCAGATCGCCCCCCATATCAAAGGGGTCAGCAAAACCCTGCTGGTCCAGCTTGCGGGCATCGGGACGGGCGTCCTGGTGTTTGTCGCAGCCCTCATGATCGCCGGCCTGATGATGGCAAAAGGCGACAGTCTGCAGCACAGTGCAGTGGCTATCGCCTCACGCATTTCCGGCGCCGAGCGCGGCACACAGCTTGCAGCGCTGTGCACCTCCACCATCCGTGCAGTGGCCCAAGGCGTTGTCGGCATTGCCTTCATCCAGATGTTGATGGTGGGTATTGGCCTGGTCGCGATGGGCGTGCCCGCAGCCGGGCTGCTGTCACTGGTCGTGTTGCTGCTGGGCATTACCCAGCTGCCGACGATCTTGATCCTCCTGCCCATTGTGATCTACGTGTTCGCGCATGATGGCGTGAGCGTCGCGACCATCGTCTTCACGGCCTGGATGATATTTGCCGGGCTTTCGGACAACATTCTCAAACCCCTGCTATTGGGACGAGGCGTGGCGGTGCCGATGCCGGTTGTGCTGATTGGCGCCTTGGGCGGGATGTTGAGCAACGGCATCATCGGGTTGTTCATCGGGCCGGTGATTCTGGCGGTGGGGTATCAGCTCTTCATGAACTGGGTCTATCAGACACTGCCAGATGACGGTCCCGACGCAAGTGACACGCCGGAAAAACCGCCCGCCGACTGAGCTCACGGCCACCCGGGCATCTGTGCGTCGGGCTGCGCGCCCAGCAGAATATCGAACAGCGCCTGCGCCGCAGCCGAAAGCTCATGGCCGGGCTTGGTCAACACGCCAATTGCCCGCTCCACCGGATCGCGCAAGGTAATGCACCGTGCGCCCAACTCCTGCATTTGCCTGGCGCACAACGCCGGTACCGTACTGACACCCAGCCCGCTGGCAACCATTCGGCCAACGGTCGCAAGCTGATGGCTTTCAAACTCCACCGCCAACTTCAATTGCCGCGCTTGAAGGTGATCTTCAAGCATCACCCGCACGCTTGAGGGGCGTTGCAAGGTAATAAAGGGCTGCTCAAGCAAGGTTTGCCAGTCGACCTCTTGAAGTTCAGCCAGCGGCGAGTCAAGCGGCACCACGGCAACGAATCGATCACGGTACAGCGTTGTAAACGCCAGTGACGAACTCTGCAGCGGCTCAAAAGCGACGCCCAGTTCCACCTGGCGATCGCGGACCATTTCCACCACCTGCTCGTTGATCACATCGTTTACCGTGACGCCAACCTTGGGGTATCGCGTACGAAAGGTTTTCAGGATCGGCGGCAGCAGGTTGCAGGCGAACGATGGCATCGCCGCCAGGGTGACGCGGCCCCGCTGGAGCGTGAACCGCTGGCGGATTTCATCCTCTGCGTTGTCCCAGTCGGCGATCAGACGGCGGGCCAGGGGCAGTAGCGACTCGCCTTCCGGGGTCAGGGTAACCGTGCGCGTGGTGCGGCTGAACAATCGCCCACCCAACCCCTCCTCCAAGGACTTGATGGTCAGGCTCAGCGCTGATTGCGACAGGTGCAACCGCTCGCAGGCCACGGCAAAACTCAGGCTCTGCGCCACCGCCCAAAAGGCCCGTATCTGCTTGACCGTCATGACTGCTCCTGTATCGCTGCGCTTTATTGAGATTTATCGATCAATTCATCTTAAAAATCAATTTAACAAATATATGTATTGGCGCAACACTTCAGCACAAATGGCCCTGAACACGGAGAGAGTCAATGCAAGAAGTCGTCATTGTCGCCGCCACCCGCACCGCGATCGGCAGTTTTCAAGGCTCACTGGCCGCGATCCCTGCGACAGAACTGGGTGCTTCGGTGATACGCAACCTGCTGCAACAGGCCGGGATTTCCGGCAGTGAAGTGGATGAAGTCATCCTCGGCCAGGTACTCACCGCTGGCAGTGGCCAGAACCCGGCACGTCAAGCGGCGATTCTCGCCGGCCTGCCCCATGCGGTGCCAGCACTGACCCTGAACAAGGTCTGCGGCTCAGGCCTCAAGGCGCTGCACCTCGGCGCCCAGGCCATTCGGTGTGGCGACGCCGAGGTGATCATCGCCGGCGGCATGGAAAACATGAGCCTGGCGCCTTATGTGCTGCCGGCCGCCCGCACGGGACTGCGCATGGGCCATGCCAGCATGATCGACAGCATGATCAGTGACGGCTTGTGGGATGCCTTCAACGACTATCACATGGGTATTACAGCCGAGAACCTGGTGGAGCAGTACGCGATCAGCCGTGAAGCGCAGGACGCGTTTGCCGCAGCCTCCCAGCAGAAGGCCTGCGCCGCCATCGAGGCCGGTCGCTTCATCGATGAAATCACACCGATCCTGATCCCGCAGCGCAAGGGCGAGCCCATTGCCTTCGCCACCGACGAACAACCACGCAGCGCAACCACTGCCGAATCCCTGGGCAAGCTCAAGCCGGCGTTCAAGAAAGACGGCAGTGTGACTGCTGGCAACGCGTCCAGCCTCAACGACGGCGCAGCAGCGGTGCTGTTAATGAGTGCAGAGAAAGCCAAGGCCTTGGGCTTGCCTGCACTGGCCCGCATTGCAGCCTACGCCAATGCCGGGGTTGACCCGGCAATCATGGGCATTGGCCCGGTCGACGCAACCCGCCGCTGCCTGGAAAAGGCCGGTTGGACCCTGGACCAACTGGACCTGATCGAAGCCAACGAGGCCTTCGCCGCACAAGCGCTCTCGGTAGGTAAAGAGCTGGGTTGGGATGCAGACAAGGTCAACGTCAATGGAGGTGCCATCGCGCTTGGGCACCCTATCGGTGCTTCCGGTTGCCGGGTGCTGGTGACCCTGCTGCATGAAATGATCAAACGTGATGTCAACAAAGGCCTGGCCACACTGTGCATCGGTGGTGGTCAGGGTGTTGCCCTGGCACTTGAGCGCGACTGATCAAGCCGAGGTGCAATAGAACAGCGCCGGTCAGCACAAGCGTGTGCTGACCGGCGTGTTTGCTGGCGTTTTAGCCCAGCAACTGAACCTTGCCACTCGCCAGTTCGTAAACCCCACCGACAATCTTCAAGCGCTTGGCGGCCAAGGCTTCGGTCAACACCGCAGACGCCCCTTTCAGGCGCTCGACGTTGTCCAGAACGTTCTGGCGAATGGCGTTGTCGAGCACATTGCCCGATTTGCCCATCACAGTCTTGACCGAAGGCTCCACGGCTTTGGCAAGCGTGTCGATATGCCCTGGGAAGGTCGTGCCATCGGTTGCCCGCTGCACCCCTGCCTTCACCGCGCCACAGGCTTCGTGACCCAGCACCATGATCACCGGGGTGCCCAGCACCGCTACGGCGTACTCAAGGCTGGCCAGGCCATCGGTGGTAACGAAATTGCCGGCCACGCGCACAGCAAAGATGTCGCCACGGGCACTGTCAAAGGCGTACTCCGGGGCAATGCGCGAATCTGCACAGCTGAGGATGGCCGCAAAGGGGTTTTGCCCGGATGCCAAGGCTTCCCGCTCGGAGAGGAAGTCATGCCGACGGGCGACGCCCTCGACATACCGCTGATTACCTTCCATCAACCGAGACAGCGCCAGGTCGGGCGTGAGGTCATTCTGTGGTTTAGGTAACGGGCCATCCTTGGGTGCAGCTATTGCTGGCATGGCCGGTAGCATCATCGCCCCAGCTGTCAACAAGGCGGCACCGCCACCAAAACGTAAAAACTGTCGGCGACTGGCTTGGCTGGCCGTATTGCGTTGCTCGTTACATTCACACATGGGCATACCTTCTCGGAAGCACGTAAAACGCGCATTTTCCGGTTATCTACCCTCCGTGAACGCCGGATGAGTCTGATAGTTCTGTAGGCGAAATCTTTATATGACACGTAAAGCTTCAACCCAGTCGACGCCTGGACCGCCAAGCCCCCGCGATGACTGCTTATCGTAAAGCAGCCATTATTCTGCGTATGCACTGAATGTCGGCCTATATTGAAGGTGTCGATGCCGGTGAAGCGTGCGCGCCTGAAACCTTCATTGACGCACGCTATTTCAGGGAGCTAGCGGACCATCCAAACCGTTGGAGGTGTCACATGAGCCAATATCAGCGCATCTTTCTCATCGCCGGCCCGAGCATGCGCCATTCGCCCGCCATGCAGCGCGCGCAAGCAATTGCCGATGCTACCGGGGCGGCCCTGCACATCACGTTGTTTATCGAAGATGTCGACATTCTGGGCCTGATGAGCGGTGGCGAAGCCTTGCGCAAACAACTGCAGGATGAACACCGCAAGTGGCTTGCCGATGAGGCTGACGTCATGCGCCGCAGCGGCATTGATGTCACCAGCGAAGTGGTGCTCACCCGTACCGTGTACGAAGACATGCTTGAGCAGGTGAAGCGGCTGCAGCCGGACCTGGTGATCAAAGACGTTCACCATGAGTCATTGCTCAAACGTGTATTCATCACGCCGCTGGACTGGCACTTGCTCAGAGAATGTCCGGCTGCTGTGCATTTTGTCAGCCAGATTCAATGCCCATTGCCACGTGTCATCGTCGCTGCCGTGGACCTCGCCCCACAACACACGCAAAACCCGGCCTCAACTACCAACGACTGCATCATGGCGACGGCTACCCGGCTCGCTGAACAATGCGATGCTGAGCTCCACTTGCTGCACGCCTACGATACGGCACACACCCATATCACCGATGCAGGTGCCGGGACGGTAACGATGCCAGGGTTCAACAGTGAAGTACGCAAAGCACTGCAGCATGCGTTCACTCAGCTTGCCGAACACTATGGGATACCGCCTGAGCGACAACACCTTCTTGCCGGATTCCCCGTCAAGGCGATTGCCGAATTTGCCACTCAGCACCGCGCAGACGTCATCGTCATGGGCAACACCCATCACACAGGTCTTGATAAACGAGTAGGCAGCACCACCGAGCATGTGCTCTATCAAGTGCCCTGCAACATACTGGCAACTCGAGAAAAACTTGAACCCTGAGGAACCGTCCATGTTTACACCCGGTCATCTGCGTCGCACTAAGGAAACTCTGAAAAAGGCTTCGAGATTTGGTGAAATACCCGCCTCACAGGAATCGAACGGTTGAGTCCCGATG
>NZ_PJQQ01000139.1:0-215 GCF_002858665.1 Pseudomonas sp. FFUP_PS_473 | reverse complement strand
AAGTCACCCATTCAGCCACCACAGCCAAACGGGTTGCGCTAACGCGCAACGCGCCATGCCTGGCGCACAACAAAAAAAGCGACCCTAAGGTCGCTTTCTTTGTGGCTTCCGGGTGTTCAGTGGGCCCTGGAAGCTTGAATATGGCGCAGCGGACGGGACTCGAACCCGCGACCCCCGGCGTGACAGGCCGGTATTCTAACCGACTGAACTACCGC
>NZ_PJQQ01000138.1:0-218 GCF_002858665.1 Pseudomonas sp. FFUP_PS_473 | reverse complement strand
TCAACCGTGATCGAACCTTCTTTCGCACCGGCGGCGATGGTGACGACCTGGTTGTTGCTCAGGGTCACCTTCATTTCGGTGCCGGCCGGATTGGTCAGCGACACGGTGTAGACGATCTTGCCGCCTTCAGTCACTTCGCCGGTTGCGCTGACGCTCAGGCCAGTCGAATCCTGGGTGCCAGGACCATCGGTGACAGTCGTGGACGGCTTACCAACAGC
>NZ_PJQQ01000137.1:0-223 GCF_002858665.1 Pseudomonas sp. FFUP_PS_473 | reverse complement strand
TTTCTTCGCCAAGCCCCTGCCCAAAATCTCCTCCTCGGTCGCTGAAACTGCGGCTATACACACCCCCCCCGGCATCGCTTAAACAATGGCTATACAGACCCCCCCCGGCATCGACGATGTAGCGGCCTGAAATGGCACGATAGCCACCCTCCTTATGGGGCATCCAGCAGGCTAGCCAAGCTGGGGGAGGGTTTGCTCTTAGCAGTCAATTTATTGTTGTAAG
>NZ_PJQQ01000136.1:0-224 GCF_002858665.1 Pseudomonas sp. FFUP_PS_473 | reverse complement strand
CTGAGCGCCACACCCAGCGTGGTCGAAGGTGGCGTTGTCACCTACACCGCTTCGGTCAACGCCCCGGTTACCGGTACCCCACTGGTGGTGACTCTGGCCAACGGCCAGACCATTACCATTCCGGTCGGTGAGTCGTCGGGTTCGGTACCGTTCACTGCGCCGAACAACGTTCACAACACCAACGCACCACTGACCAACAGCATCACGGACATCAGTGGCGGCAA
>NZ_PJQQ01000018.1:0-113805 GCF_002858665.1 Pseudomonas sp. FFUP_PS_473 | reverse complement strand
CAAAATGCCATGGCAATGCGGCATGATGCTCCGGCTTCAATTCAATAACCGTGTTGCACTCAGCTCCTGCAACCGCCGAGGTTCGTAGATTTTTTGCTTGGAGTGAAAGGAGTAATCTTTCTCTGAGTATTTTTGCGGTAAAGGATGCCTATATTAACTATACTGATTATTTGTTGCAGCGGGTACGAGTTGTTGGGGATCTTGGGGAAAGAACTGCTCGTTCTTACTCTGTGGTTGTGGGTGGTTTGCTAGATAAAGTTCTGGGTCGTCGTACCAAGATTGTCGGGATGACGCGTATAAGTAAGTTGACGCGTTCGTCGGGCTTTTATGAGGGGCGGTCTGATAAGCAGAATCTAGAAGAAACTTTCGCCTTTGGCTATGCGATTATGGATATTTGTCTTTCTTTGTCTTTGGAGAAAGTTTGGGGAGATATTCCGGTTAGAATCAATTTTCGCACTGGGGCTTTTATTGATTACTGGTGCGGACGTGTGTCTTTAAAGAAGCAGGTCGAGCCTACAAGTTCTAAACAAAAAGCTTGGCAAAAAAATAATGCGAGGGTGTCGGCTAAGGCTTTGGAGGCGTTTAATGCAGATCGTTCGCTGTGCGCTCGTTATCCTTTAGTGAATCTTAGAGTTCAGGCGGAGCTGTTAATGTTTATTTCTCAAACAGGAATGAACTTGGCTCAGGCTCATAATATTAAAGTCGGAGACTTTCATTACAGTAGCTATTTGGATGGCTACCAGGTGCGACGACGCTATAAGGCTCGGCGGCATGGGGATGTAGAATTTTATATATATGAAGATTATCGGGCTCACTTTGAGCGCTACTTAGAGTGGCGGAGAGCTATCTTCCCAGATGATTCCGATGGCTTAATGTTTCCACTTGTTCGAGTAGGCGGTCGGTCGGTGGAGAAGGCTCCTCAGTTTTTTCTGATTAAAAAAATTTGTAGCGATTTAGGTGTTCGCTATTTCGGTCCTGCATCGTTACGCAAAACTCGAATCAATTGGATGATGCGACGCTCTCGGGATGATGATTTGGCTGCAGAGATGGCTCAACACTCAAAACAAACACTTTTGCGAGTCTACGATCAGCCGAATTTGCAGGTGGCAATGATCGAAATTGCTCGATTTCATCATAAAAATGATCCCGCTATTGCCCCGCCTGGGCCTGGTGCCTGTGTTTCTGTGGCTCCACAGGCTGTCCCCTCCATACCTGCTGAGGCAACACAGCCAGACTGTATCAACGCAGCAGGCTGTCTTTTCTGTACGAATAACCGTGACATTGACAGCCAAGATCATGTTTGGTCACTCGCCAGTTTTCGATATTTGAAAACTTTGGAACTGGCAAGATTTAGACCGTCAGTGCAGAACAGTTCAATCGTCCCTCCCGCGCTCGCTGCCATTAATAGGATAACGACTAAGCTGAAGTTCTACGAGGGTTCTAGCGAGGTACGTTCGATATGGGTTCATGAAGCTCAAGCCCGGGTTATGGAGGCAGCCTACCACCCTATGTGGGATGGGTTCATTCGATTGCAAGAAGAGTAATCATGATTGCTAAAGGAAGTTTGACTGAATTTGGGCTTCATATTGACTCTCCATTGGTTAGTCCTGGGGCGGTGAATTTCCGACCGCCGAGTTGGCCGCCTCCAGATGATTGGCCGGTAATAATTGACGGTGCTGGTGTAACGATTAGTCGCTGGGGAGATTCCATTTGGCGTCTTGATCCATGGGCGGGTCGGTCCATTACGCTAAATTTCGGCGATGGTCATGTAACCAATACGGTTAGAATTGATCAAGAAAATGCTAACTTGCTTAGGCTGTTGGCTGGATTACTTATCTGGGGGCCAAATGGTGCGCGGAGCGTAGGTACCTTAACAAACAAATTCTCAATACTCCGCATGTGTGTTGCCTTGTGCTCGCAGAATGGTATTTTGGCCTCTGACCTAGCGCGATTTCCTGCTGTGGCCGAACTTATACCCGGTATTTTGGTGCCGTCAAAGGCAGCGCAGGCGATTATTGTGCTGCATGAAGTTTTCAACTACAGCGGGTTTCTCGGCTTTACCCTTCTCGACAGTGTAGGGTTGGCTCGCTTGGAAGCTGCCTTGCCTGATCATGAGACCAAACAGACCCCGTATATCCCACCCCGTATTTGGGCCTATCAGGTGACTAGGTTGCGCGAGTGCTTGGATGACTATCTGAAATATATGGATAGATTTGAGGCCTGTTATCGATATGCCGTTGATGCCTACGCAAGCAACTCTGGTTCTCTGGAGAGTGCGATAACAAATAGTTATCCAAAACACCGGAGACCATTTATTAATCCAGTTGGCAAGACCTCTGGTGCAACGACAGGATGCAAATTTCATGGTCCTTTTCTGGAAACAGCGCGCAGGTTTGGAATATATGAGTTGCTTGCTAAATGGGTAGGAATTACCCCTAAGGGTTCGCCGGTGAGCGGAATAAGACTTCTCGCATCGTATATGAGCTTGATCTCGCGAGCGGGATTGGCTTATATAATTAATTTCTCATTGATGCGAATTGAGGAGGCATGGAACTTACGTTTAGATTGCCTCATGGTTGAGAATGATGAGAGATTCGGTGAGATTTACGTCCTGCGTAGCAAGACATCTAAAACCGTCAATGATGTTGATGCCCGTTGGCCAACGTCGCCCTCTGTTAAAGTCGCGACCGAGGCTATGTCCTCTATTGCAAGGTTAAGGCTAATTTGCGCCCAGGCACATCCTGACTATACAGGTGATGCTGATGAAAATCCTTATCTTATAGATCGATGGTATGAACCTTGGGCGGTCGCTCGGTGCGGTAATCGTGCAGTGCGACCAGATTTTGGCTCGTACTACCAAGAAGTAATCGATGGAAATCCTTTGTTATTTGACAGTGATGAGCTCCGAATTACAGCGAAGGACTTGGAGTTGGCTCGATTTATTACCCCATCCTTGGATCCGAGCATTTATAAGGTTGGAGAAATTTGGCCGTTTGCTTGGCACCAGTTGCGGCGGACTGGTGCAGTCAATATGCAGTCATCGGGCTTGGTGTCGGACTCTACCTTGCAATACCTTCTTAAGCATGCAAGTAGAGGGATGAGCCTGTATTACGGGAAAAACTATTCGCGACTGGGAGTAAACAATGAATCACGGCTATTGTATGTGCGAACTATGTACGAGGTTTTAGGTAGGGAGTTTGCACGATTAACTGAGGGGCGTTTTATCTCACCACATGGTGATAAGCGAAAGACCGACATGGTTCAGCTCATCACAGTAAAGGAAGTCAATGAGCTGTCGGTGGCAGCTAAAAAAGGCTTGATTAGCTGTAGGCCCATTCTACTGGGTTACTGTATGAGTCGTGAAATTTGTCCCTATGGAGGTATTGATTCAGTTGCACAATGCGGTGGCGGTGGCGCATCTCCCTGTGCAGATGTTATTTACGACAAAGAGCGGTTGTCGGATATAAAGAGGCTAGATGCCTTACTTGATTCTCGTTTGATCGCGGCTCCTACTGGCAGCCCACTACGCGAGTCGCTAGAGGCTCAGAAGCGTTCGGTAAGGAATTATCTCAATGTCGTCAGCTGAGAAATCATTTAGGGAGGCGTTCGAGCGGCTGAAGCAGGGGGCGCCGAATCTGCTGCCCAGGAACACACCGGTTAGCCAGAACAATGTAGCCAAAGAGGCTGGGTGTGATCCTTCCGCTCTTCGGAAAAGCCGCTATCCAAGCCTTGTGGCTGAGATTCAGCGTTGGATAGCCGAGCATCAGACAGAATCCCCATCATCAGAGAGACAAAAGATGTTGGCGCACCGCAGGCGCAATCGCTCTCTGCGAGACCAGCTCGAATCCTTTAAAGTCGAAAGGGATCAAGCCCTTTCCTTGCTCGTCGAGGCTGACGCAACGATTCTCTACCAGGCAAGAGAGATCGAATACTTAAAAGGCCGTCTAAGCAGCTTGTTACCAACGGCTAAGACTATGGACATAGTCTCAAGAATTGAGAGGGGAGAGTGAAGCATCCATGGACAACGACCATTTAAGTACAAGGCAAGCATTCGCAGGCGTTTGCTCAGTGTCCATGGCATGACAACGCACAGGTACAGCGAAGTATCGCCGCGCCCGCATGATACTGGTCTGGTTACCCTGATTTCCCAGGACCTGTCGCAGTTCGCCCTGCATGCGCGTGCCATTCTTGGCCTGCCAATCCCGTTGATTCGTCAGTTTGGCCCGTCGGCGTCGGCGGTCATTCTGGTTGAGGGGCAGTCGCAGCAGACCGCATTTGCCAATCTGGGCGCCGCGCTGAGCGAGCCGGATACCGCGCTGCGTCTGTTTGGCAAACCGGAGGTGAATGGTCAGCGCCGCATGGGTGTGTGCCTGGCGCGTGACGAGTCGATCGAGGCCGCCCGGGCCAAGGCGACCCGCGCTTCGCAAGCGGTCAAGGTTGAGTTGTAAGGTTTAAGCACCCTCGGAGGCAAGCCTGATTTCTGCTGGAGGCAGGCTTGCTACCGATGCACCGATGATGCCACCCAGGTTATAGGCTGCCGAAGCGCCGGTGTAGCGCACAGGGGCGAGAGCAGCTCAGTGCGCCATGGGTAAGCGTGCATCGAGTACCGCTAGCGGGTTACCGTCCAGATCAGCACGCGACTGGCGCAATTGTCCTCGGTTTCGAGGATTTCCATGCGATATCGGCCTATTTTCAGGCATACAGCGCTTTCGGGGATACTTTCCAGGGCCTCGGTAACCAGCCCGTTGAGCGTTTTGGGCCCATCGCTGGGCAGATGCCAGCCGAGGCAGCGGTTCAGTTCGCGCAATGAAGCAGCGCCTTCGATGACAAAACGGCCGTCGGCCTGCGGATGGATATGCGGGTTGTCCAGGCTGTGTTCATCCTCAAACTCGCCGACGATCTCTTCGAGGATGTCCTCCAGGGTAACGATGCCCAGCACTTCACCGTATTCGTCGACCACCACGCCGAGGCGGCGCTGCTGTTTGTGGAAATTCAGCAGTTGCAACTGCAGGGGCGTGCTTTCGGGGACGAAGTACGGTTCGTAGCAGGTTGCCAGCAAGATTTCCTTGGTCAGTTCGCCCTTGGGTAGCAGGTGGCTGATCTGCCGGGTGTTGAGTACTGCTTCGACCTGGTTGATGTCGCTGTGGAACACCGGCAGGCGCGTGTGGCGGCTGATGATCAGCTGTTCGATGATGGTTTCGATCGAATCATCCAGGTTAATGCCGTCCACGTCGTTGCGCGGCACCAGGATGTCGTTGACCGTCACCTTGTCCAGGGTCTGCAGGCTATGGAGCAGCGGGGCTTTGTGGTGGCTGTGGTCCAGTGCGGCGTCCTGCTCGCTGTGCGTATCCTGCTCGTTGTTGTCGTGCTGGCTGACCGTATTGGCCTTCAGGGCAAAGGGGCGTATCAGCAGGCGGGCAATACCATCGAACAGGCAGGCCAGTGGTTGAATGGCGTGCAGTGGGTACTTGAGCAGGCTGTTGCCGAGGCCAACGATTGCCTCTGGGCAGCGTCGCGCCAGCCGGCGAGGCATGTACTCGGCGAACACCAGCAGGGCTGCGGCTGCGGCTGCGGCGCCTGCCCAGAAGCCGGTATCGCCCATGCAGCGCAGGCCAAGCAGCACGGCCAGGGCAAACACCAGCAGTTTGCCGAGGCTGGCGCAGAGGATCAGGGCGTACAAGGGCAATTCGAGCAGGGGCCGCTCGCCTTGCTGACCGTTGCGCCGCTGCAGCATCTGCTGTCGGGCCGCGTCCACTGTGGCGAAGAGTGCCGACCATATCAGTGCCAGCGCCAGTGCGCCGAGCAGAGGGCCTAGTGGCAGGTTGTCCATAGGTGGCGGCCTGTCAGATATGCAGGATGAATTCGCGTACCAGCTTGCTGCCGAAATAGGCCAGCATCAGCAGGCAGAAACCGGCCAGGGTCCAGCGGATCGCCTTGTGCCCGCGCCAGCCAAGGCGGTTGCGTCCCCAGAGCAGCACGCTGAACACGATCCAGGCCAGGCAGGCCAGTAGCGTTTTATGCACCAGGTGTTGGGCAAAGAGGTTCTCGACGAACAGCCAGCCGGAGATCAGCGAGAGCGACAGCAGCCCCCAGCCGGCCCAGAGAAAGCCAAACAGCAGGCTTTCCATGGTTTGGAGGGGTGGGAAGTTCTTGATCAGGCCGGAAGGGTGCTTGTGCTTGAGCTGGTGGTCCTGCAGCAGTAGCAGCAGTGCCTGGAATACGGCGATGGTGAACATGCCGTAGGCCAGGATCGACAGCAGGATATGCGCAAGGATGCCTGGTTCTTCATTGATCAGCGGCGGCGTGCCGGCAGGTGCGAACTGCGCACTCAAGGCGGTGACCAGCCCGAGTGGGAACAGTAATACCAGCAGGTTTTCCACCGGGATGCGCAGGCAGGCGACCAGCGTCAAGGTGATCACCGCCGTCGCGATCAGGCTGGCGGCACTGAAAAAGTCCAGGCTCAAGCCCAGCGGCGTCAACAGTTGGCAGTACAGTGCGGTGCCTTGTGCGGCAACGGCAAAGCAGCCTAGCAGGCTGAGCAGGCGTTTGTTGGCCTTGGTGCCCTGTGCGAGGCGTGTACCGTGATAGAGGGTCGCGGCGGCGTAGAGGCAGGCGGCGATCAAATTGGGTAGCAGACTGGGTGACAAGGGGAGCATAAGTCCTGTTAGGCAAGCCCGAAAGAAACTGAGTTTGGCATAGAACGCGTGCACCAAGGAAGACTGCAAGCCGACGGCCTGGTGTGCTTAGTGCTCAGTCTTCGTTATAATCGTCGGCCTGCCTTCGCCCTAGGCTGGCCGAGCGCGCCAGAGGCAGCTGATAAACCTCGGTTCAACAGAGCCTGAAAGGATCCCCATGTTTGAAAACTTGACCGACCGTCTGTCACAGACGCTGCGCCATGTCACCGGCAAAGCCAAACTGACCGAAGACAACATCAAAGACACCCTGCGTGAAGTGCGCATGGCGTTGCTCGAGGCCGACGTCGCCCTGCCGGTGGTCAAGGATTTCGTCAACAAGGTCAAGGAACGTGCGGTCGGCACTGAAGTGTCGCGCAGCCTGACACCAGGCCAGGCGTTCGTGAAGATCGTCCAGGCCGAGCTTGAAGGCCTGATGGGGGCGGCCAACGAAGACCTGGCGCTCAATGCCGCTCCGCCCGCCGTAGTTCTGATGGCCGGCTTGCAGGGTGCGGGTAAAACCACCACCGCCGGCAAGCTGGCGCGCTTCCTTAAAGAGCGCAAGAAAAAGACCGTGATGGTGGTGTCTGCCGACGTCTACCGTCCTGCGGCAATCAAGCAGCTGGAAACCCTGGCCAACGATATCGGCGTGACGTTCTTTCCGTCGGATATCAGCCAGAAGCCGGTAGCTATCGCTGAAGCGGCAATTCGCGAAGCCAAGCTGAAGTTCATCGACGTGGTGATCGTCGATACCGCCGGTCGCCTGCACGTCGACGCCGAGATGATGGCCGAGATCAAGCAGCTGCACGCCGCGGTCAAGCCGATCGAGACCCTGTTCGTGGTTGATGCCATGACCGGTCAGGATGCGGCGAACACGGCCAAGGCCTTCGGTGATGCGCTGCCCCTGACCGGTGTGGTGCTGACCAAGGTCGACGGCGATGCCCGTGGTGGTGCTGCACTGTCGGTGCGTGCGATTACCGGCAAGCCGATCAAATTCATCGGTATGGGCGAGAAGACCGAAGCCCTCGAGCCCTTCCACCCAGACCGTATCGCCTCGCGAATCCTGGGTATGGGTGACGTGCTCAGCCTGATCGAGCAGGCCGAGCAGACCCTCGACAAGGAAAAGGCCGACAAGCTGGCCAAGAAGCTGAAGAAGGGCAAGGGCTTCGACCTCGAAGACTTCCGTGACCAGCTCCAGCAAATGAAGAACATGGGTGGCCTCGGCGGCCTGATGGACAAGCTGCCAAGCATTGGTGGGGTCAACCTGGCGCAGATGGGCAGTGCCCAGGGCGCGGCCGAGAAGCAGTTCAAGCAGATGGAAGCGATCATCAACTCGATGACCCCGGCCGAGCGCCGTGACCCCGAGATGATCAGCGGTTCGCGCAAGCGCCGCATCGCCATCGGTTCCGGTACCCAGGTGCAGGACATCGGTCGCTTGATCAAGCAGCACAAGCAAATGCAGAAAATGATGAAGAAGTTCTCCGCCAAGGGCGGTATGGCAAAAATGATGCGCGGCCTGGGCGGCATGATGCCAGGCGGCGGCATGCCGAAGCTGTAACCTCAAATTCAAGGCGTCGGTCGGGCCTGTTGGGCCTGTACCGATGCACTGGGTTCCGCCATTGGCGGATACAAACGCCGCTGTCAGCAGCGGCACAACTGGCAAATCTGCAAGGCGCCCCTGGGGTCGCCGGAAAAAGGCATTTGCAAAAGTCCGTATATTCCTTGAGAATATGCGGCCTTTCGGGCACCCGTGCCCGCTGTGCATTACAGATTTGCAGCACCGACTACAGGAATGATGTTCACATGGTAACCATCCGTCTTGCCCGTGGCGGCTCCAAAAAGCGCCCGTTCTACCACCTCACCGTGACCAACAGCCGCAATGCGCGCGACGGTCGTTTCGTTGAGCGTATTGGCTTCTTCAACCCGGTTGCTGCCGGTGGTGAAGTTCGTCTGTCCGTGAACCAAGAGCGCGCCACCTACTGGCTGAGCCAAGGTGCACAGCCGTCTGAGCGTGTTGCTCAGCTGCTGAAGGACGCTGCTAAGGCTGCTGCCTGAGCAGTATGAACGCGACGCCAGAAAGTGCTGATGACCTGATCGTTGTTGGCAAGATTTTTTCGGTTCACGGCGTTCGCGGCGAGGTGAAGGTTTATTCCTTTACCGATCCGATTGAAAACCTGTTGTCGTACCGTAACTGGACGCTTCGTCGTGACGGTTCGGTAAAACAGGTAGAGCTGGTCAGTGGCCGTTCCACTCAAAAGGACCTGGTCGCGAAGCTCAAGGGGCTCGATGATCGTGATGAAGCGCGTCTTCTGAGCGGTTATGAGATTTGCATCTCACGTAGCCTTTTGCCCAACCTGACCAACGGCGAGTACTACTGGTACCAGCTGGTGGGTCTGAAAGTCATCGACCAACTCGGGCAACTGTTCGGGAAGATCGATCACCTGTTGGAGACCGGCGCGAACGATGTAATGGTGGTCAAGCCCTGTGCTGGCAGCCTGGATGATCGCGAGCGGTTGTTGCCCTATACAGAGCAATGCGTGCTGGCTATCGACCTGGGTGCAGGTGAAATGAGGGTGGATTGGGACGCGGATTTCTAAGCAATGGCGAGCCTGCGCGTAGAAGTCATCACGTTGTTCCCCGAGATGTTCTCGGCCATCAGTGAGTACGGCATTACCAGCCGCGCGGTGAAACAGGGGTTGTTGCAACTGACCTGCTGGAACCCGCGGGACTACACCACAGATCGTCACCATACGGTGGATGATCGGCCGTTTGGCGGTGGTCCGGGGATGGTAATGAAGATCAAGCCTCTGGAAGATGCCTTGGTGAATGCCAGGCAGGCAACCGGGGGGGCGGCGAAGGTTATTTACCTGTCGCCACAAGGCCGCAGGCTGACTCAGTCGGCGGTTAAAGACCTGGCCAAGTCTGAATCGTTGATTCTGATTGCCGGTCGTTATGAAGGCATTGACGAGCGTTTTATTGAAGCTCATGTCGATGAAGAGTGGTCGATTGGTGACTATGTCCTGTCTGGCGGCGAGCTGCCGGCGATGGTACTGATCGATGCGGTTACGCGGCTGCTGCCCGGAGCTTTAGGGCATGCGGACTCGGCGGAGGAAGACTCCTTCACCGATGGTCTGCTTGATTGCCCGCATTACACCCGTCCGGAGGTGTATGCGGATCAGCGTGTTCCCGACGTGTTGCTAAGTGGCAACCATGCACACATCCGGCGATGGCGTTTACAGCAGTCCCTTGGGCGGACCTATGAGCGACGCGCCGATCTTCTGGAAAGTCGCTCACTTTCTGGAGAAGAGAAGAAGCTGCTCGAGGAGTATCTCCGCGGGCGGGACGATAGTTAACGTATCGATGGTAGATCCGACGATTTACCTTAGGAGCACAGCATGACCAACAAAATCATTCAGCAGATCGAAGCTGAGCAGATGACCAAAGAGATCCCGACCTTTGCCCCGGGCGACACCATCGTCGTTCAGGTGAAAGTGAAGGAAGGTGATCGCGCTCGTCTGCAGGCTTTCGAAGGCGTTGTTATCGCCAAGCGTAACCGTGGTCTGAACAGTGCTTTCACTGTTCGCAAGATCTCCAACGGTGTTGGCGTTGAGCGTACTTTCCAGACCTACAGCCCGCAAATCGACAGCCTGGCCGTGAAACGTCGTGGTGACGTGCGTAAAGCCAAGCTGTACTACCTGCGCGACCTGTCCGGTAAAGCCGCTCGCATCAAGGAAAAACTGGCTTAAGTCCAGTTTGACCGGCGGCTGCGGCCGCCATGCGAAAAAAGCAGCCTTCGGGCTGCTTTTTTGTTGCCCGAAATTTTTCCAAGATGTGATGTTGATGAGTAGTAGAGAGCAGGAAATCGAGCGTCGTACCGAATTGTCGGTGACCCGTGTAACCAAGGCGGTATTCCCGTCGACCACCAACCACCACAACACCTTGTTCGGTGGCACCGCGCTGGCCTGGATGGATGAAGTGTCGTTCATCGCGGCCACGCGTTTTTGCCGGTTGCCGCTGGTTACCGTCTCCACTGACCGTATCGATTTCAAGCACCCGATCGCGGCGGGTTCGATTGTTGAGTTGGTGGGGCGTGTGGTCAAGGTGGGTAACACCAGCCTCAAGGTTGAAGTTGAAGTCTTTGTCGAGAGCATGACCTGCGATGGGCGTGAAAAGGCTATCCATGGCCTGTTCAGCTTTGTTGCGATAGACGAGGAGAAGCGCCCGGTTCCTGTACTGCCAGGGTTCTAGCTGAGGCCTGGGGGTGCAGGCTGACGCGTGCAGCGTTTGTTCATTCGGGTTTCCCTGGCTGGCAGTGTTATGGAAGACTAAAGGCATTACGTTGTTTCGTTTGCCTGCCATCGAGTTCACATGCCCGCTCTAGAACACCCGCTGATTGACCAGTTCCTCGATGCCCTGTGGTTGGAAAAGGGCCTGGCCGACAATACCCGTGAGTCCTATCGAAGCGACCTGGCCTTGTTTAACGGCTGGCTTCAGGAAAAAGGCATTGCGTTGCCTGATGCTGGCCGAGAGTTGATTCTCGATCATTTGGCCTGGCGCCTCGATAAGGCTTACAAGCCGCGTTCGACAGCGCGGTTTCTATCGGGCTTGCGTGGCTTCTACCGTTACCTGTTGCGGGAGAAGCTGATTGCTACCGACCCTACATTGTTGGTGGAGATGCCACAGTTGGGCAGGCCGTTGCCCAAGTCGCTATCGGAAGCTGATGTCGAAGCCCTGCTGAAGGCCCCCGACCTCAGCCAGCCTATTGGCCAGCGTGACCGTGCCATGCTCGAAGTGCTGTATGCCTGTGGTTTGCGGGTGACCGAGCTGGTCAGCCTGACCCTTGACCAGGTCAACCTGCGCCAGGGGGTATTGCGGGTGATGGGCAAGGGCAGCAAGGAGCGCCTGGTGCCGATGGGGGAGGAGGCGGTGGTGTGGGTTGAGCGGTTTTTGCGTAATGGCCGCAATGAGCTGCTGGGTGAGCGTCCTAGCGATGTGCTGTTTCCGAGTCAGCGCGGTGAGCAGATGACCCGCCAGACGTTCTGGCATCGGATCAAGCACCAGGCGCTGGTCGCCGGGATCGACAAGGCATTGTCACCGCATACCTTGCGCCATGCGTTTGCCACCCATTTGCTCAATCACGGCGCAGACCTGCGCGTAGTGCAGATGCTGTTGGGGCACAGCGACCTGTCGACCACGCAAATCTATACCCACGTGGCCAGGGCGCGCTTGCAGGAACTGCATGCACAGCATCACCCGCGGGGGTGAGGGCATATGTCGTACACAGTCGGAGTGGCGCGGCTTCTGTGGTAGGCTTGGACGGTTTAGCTTTTCAGGCGATGGTCCCGCGTGTTTCCAGCACGGTCTGGCTGTCCAGAGCCCTTGTCCGCCTTCAGGAGTTCCCATGCGCGTGACCCAGATTTTTGCCGCCGCCGCACTGGCGTTGGTCAGTACCTTTGCCGCGGCTGCCGATGAGGCCGAGCAGACCATTCGCAAGACCCTGCAGTCGCTTGAGCTGGATGTGCCAGTGGAGAGCGTTGCGGCCAGCCCGCTCAATGGCCTGTATGAGGTCAAGCTCAAGGGCGGCCGTGTGCTCTATGCCAGTGCCGATGGCCAGTTTGTCATGCAGGGCTACCTGTTTAAGATCCAGGATGGCAAGCCGGTCAACCTGACCGAGAAAGCCGAGCGTCAGGCAATCGCCAAGACCATCAACGGCATTCCAGCCGGGGAAATGGTGGTTTATCCTGCGGTTGGCCAAGCCAAGTCGCACATTACCGTTTTTACCGACACCACCTGCCCGTACTGCCACAAGCTGCACGCCGAAGTGCCTGAGTTGAACAAGCGCGGTATTGAAGTGCGTTATGTTGCTTTCCCGCGTCAGGGCCTTGGCTCACCGGGCGATGAGCAGTTGCAGGCGGTCTGGTGTTCCAGCGACCGCAAGGGCGCACTGGACAAGATGATCGACGGCAAGGAAATCAAGGCGGCCAAGTGTGCCAACCCGGTCAGCAAGCAGTTCCAGCTGGGTCAGTCGATCGGCGTCAACGGTACACCAGCCATCGTGCTGGAGAACGGTCAGGTGATTCCAGGTTACCAACCAGCTGCGCAAGTAGCCAAGCTGGCGTTGGCCGACAAGTAATTCAATCGCGAGCCGCGACCTGAGGTCGTGGCTGTTTTCACGACCGGCCTCATGCCGGTCGTTTAATGGGGAGTTCACAGTGAAACCGGTCAAAGTAGGCATCTGTGGGTTGGGGACCGTCGGTGGCGGTACCTTCAATGTACTTCAGCGTAACGCCGAGGAGATTGCCCGCCGCGCCGGGCGTGGAATCGAAGTGGCACAAATTGCCATGCGTTCGCAAAACCCGAATTGCCAGATTACCGGTACCCCCATTACCGCTGACGTGTTCGAGGTCGCGAGCAACCCTGAGATTGATATCGTCATCGAGTTGATCGGCGGTTACACCATCGCCCGCGACCTGGTGCTCAAGGCCATCGAGAATGGCAAGCACGTGGTCACCGCGAACAAGGCGCTGATCGCAGTGCATGGCAACGAAATTTTCGCCAAGGCCCGCGAGAAGGGCGTTATCGTCGCCTTCGAAGCAGCCGTTGCAGGCGGCATTCCGGTGATCAAGGCGATTCGCGAAGGCCTCTCGGCCAACCGCATCAACTGGGTTGCCGGGATCATCAACGGCACCGGTAACTTCATCCTCACCGAAATGCGCGAGAAAGGCCGTGCATTCCCTGATGTGCTGGCCGAAGCCCAGGCATTGGGCTACGCCGAAGCCGATCCGACCTTCGACGTCGAAGGTATCGACGCGGCGCACAAGCTGACCATTCTGGCGTCCATCGCCTTTGGTATTCCGCTGCAGTTCGACAAAGCCTATACCGAAGGCATCACCAAGTTGACCACGGCTGACGTCAACTACGCCGAAGCACTGGGCTATCGCATCAAGCACCTGGGCGTGGCCCGCAGCACTGCCAATGGTATCGAGCTGCGCGTCCATCCGACCCTGATTCCGTCGGACCGCCTGATCGCCAATGTCAACGGCGTGATGAACGCTGTGATGGTCAATGGCGATGCGGCGGGTTCGACCTTGTTCTACGGCGCGGGTGCCGGCATGGAACCGACCGCCTCTTCGGTTATTGCCGACCTGGTGGACGTGGTTCGTGCCATGACCTCGGACCCGGAAAACCGTGTGCCGCACCTGGCGTTCCAGCCAGACTCGCTGTCTGCTCACCCGATTCTGCCGATCGAAGCCTGCGAAAGTGCTTACTACTTGCGTATTCAGGCCAAGGATCATCCGGGCGTGCTGGCCCAGGTGGCGAGCATCCTGTCGGAGCGCGGTATCAATATCGAATCGATCATGCAGAAGGAAGTCGAGGAACACGACGGCCTGGTACCGATGATCCTGCTGACTCACCGAGTGCTCGAGCAGCGTATGAACGACGCCATCACCGCGCTGGAAGCCCTGCAGGATGTCGTGGGCAACGTGGTGCGTATTCGCGTCGAACAACTGAACTGAGCAGTCTTTGCGTTAGAGGAATAGGTCATGCGTTACATCAGTACCCGCGGCCAGGCACCGGCCCTGAATTTTGAAGACGTGTTGCTGGCAGGTCTCGCCAGCGATGGCGGCCTGTACGTGCCTGAGAACCTGCCACGCTTCACCCAGGAAGAGATCGCTTCCTGGGCTGGTCTGCCGTACCACGAACTGGCATTCCGAGTGATGCGCCCGTTCGTCACCGGCAGCATTGCCGATGCCGATTTCAAGAAGATTCTCGAAGAAACCTACGGTGAGTTCGCCCACGCAGCCGTTGCTCCGCTGCGTCAGCTGAACAGCAACGAGTGGGTGCTTGAACTGTTCCACGGCCCGACCCTGGCGTTCAAGGATTTCGCCCTGCAACTGCTGGGTCGCCTGCTTGACCACGTTCTGGTCAAGCGCGGCGAGCGCGTGGTGATTATCGGTGCTACCAGCGGCGACACCGGCTCGGCCGCTATCGAGGGTTGCCGTCGTTGCGACAACGTCGATATCTTCATCCTGCACCCGCACCAGCGTGTTTCCGAGGTTCAGCGCCGCCAGATGACAACCATCTTCGGTGAGAACATCCACAACATCGCCATCGAAGGCAACTTCGATGACTGCCAGGAAATGGTCAAGGCCAGCTTCGCTGACCAGGGCTTCCTCAAGGGCACGCGCCTGGTGGCCGTGAACTCGATCAACTGGGCGCGGATCATGGCCCAGATCGTTTACTACTTCCACGCTGCCCTGCAGTTGGGCGGCCCGGCGCGTTCGGTTGCCTTCTCGGTGCCAACCGGTAACTTCGGTGACATCTTCGCTGGCTACCTGGCACGTAACATGGGCCTGCCGATCAGCCAACTGATCGTCGCGACCAACCGCAACGACATCCTGCACCGCTTCATGAGCGGTAATCAGTACGTCAAGGAAACCCTGCACGCGACCCTGTCGCCGTCGATGGACATCATGGTCTCGTCGAACTTCGAGCGTCTGCTGTTCGACCTGCATGGGCGTAACGGTGCGGCCATCGCTGAGTTGATGGACAACTTCAAGCAGGGCGGCGGTTTCAGCGTCGAGCAGGATCGCTGGACCGAAGCACGCAAGCTGTTCGACTCGTTGGCGGTCGACGACGCGCAAACCTGCGAGACCATCGCTGACGTCTTTGCCCAGACCGGTGAAGTGCTCGACCCGCACACCGCTATCGGCGTCAAAGCCGCTCGTGAGTGCCGTCGTAGCCTGGACACTCCGATGGTGGTGCTGGGCACCGCGCACCCGGTCAAGTTCCCGGAAGCGGTCGAGAAGGCGGGTGTTGGCAAGGCACTTGAGCTGCCGGCTCACCTTGCCGATCTGTTCAGCCGTGAAGAGAAATGCACGGTGTTGGCGAATGACCTGAAGGCTGTACAAGCTTTCGTCAGCCAGCATGGCAATCGCGGCAAGCCGCTGTAATCGGCTGATCCGAGAAGAGAAAAACCCGTCATTTGACGGGTTTTTTTTCGCTCGCGTTTATGGCGAGTTGATTGTGGACTTATCCCGGCAGTGTTTCGGAATTGTCCTATGGGATGTCTGTGAGGGGTTTTCTAGAGTGTACCCGCGTGTTCGACCGATCACGCCTGCAACAGGAAAACCGCCATGCAAACCCTTAATGTACTGGTGCTTCAAGAGCAGCCCTTTCAGCTGATGGCATTGCATCAAATGCTCAACGCCAATGGGGTGTTCAACGTGCTCACCGCTGATACCCTGGCATCAGCCATGGACGTACTGACGCGTTGCAAGCAGGTCGACCTGTTGATCTGCGATGACGCCATGTCTGAGCAGGCGAGTGAGGCATTGCTGGCGTACCTGCTCGATCACTCAGGCGTCAGGGCGCTGCTCGTTGTCGGTGAGGTAGATCCCACGTCACCCAAGAGCCTCTGCAGCAGGGCGCGCGCGCAAGGGGTATGGGTGTTGGGTGGCCTGCCATGGCCTGTTACGGTGCCGGCGCTGGACCAGCAGTTGCGTCGCTACCGTGAAGGGTATTCATGTGCCAGCGCACGGCCCCAGTCGCTCATGTCGACTCAAGGCGTCTGCGCCGCAGCGTCTGCTGCCCGCTGATCGAAAAAGTGCCGGGCGTCATTCAGGTAGCTGTCGTGCAGCTCCGGATCCAGCCAGCGGGCATAGGCTGTTGGCATCAGGTCCTGACGCAGTGACTGCAGCAACTGATCAATGTGCTTGATGGCTTCGTTACCTTGCGGGGTATCTGAACAGCCGACGTGGGTGAACTGATAGCGTGGGAGGCCTTTGAGCGGGTATACCGTCAGGTGGTCCGCGTTCAGTTGCTGCTCTTTGCTCAGATAGCGGATTTCCGGCAGATAGCCCAGTAACAGGTGCAGGCGCCCTAGATGCTGCATCTGCAGCAGGTTGGTCACGGCATCGTTGCCATAGTGTCGGCTCAGGGTCTCCTGAGGCGCGGCTTTCAACATGTCATCGATGACCGGGCCGTAGCTGCGTTCGGCGACGATGCCGAGTTTGAGCAAGCGACTGGCAAGCAGCGCTTCCAGGTCGACCTTGCCATCCTTGAGAAACGGCGTGATCAGCGAGGCGTCCTGTTTGCGCACGACCAAGCCGTTACTCAATGCGCCGAGGTTCGGGATTGAATACGTCACATAGCGGTCGCGTTCAGGTGTCCAGATCAACGTCGGATCGCAGGTGAAGGTCGGCGCTTGCAGCATTTGTAGGGCACGTGCGCGGTTCACCCTGACGATACTGTGATCGTATTCGGGCATATTGGCGATCAGCTCTTTGAGTAACAGGTCGACCACACCCTGGCCTTTCTGCGGGCCTTCAAAGATTGTCAGTGGCGGAAGGTCGCGCAGCAGCCAAGTCAGCGTTTCCTTGGCCGAGGCGGAAGTCGGCAGGGCAATGCCGAGCAATATGCCCAGCACAGCGCCGAGCATGCTCCGTTTGCGCGCCCTGTTCAGACCGCGCCCTGCTCGCGCAGGCGGGCGACCGCCTGTGGGTCATAGCCCAGGTCCTTCAGCAGGGCATCGGTATGGGCGCCCAGCTCGGGCCCCACCCAATCGCTTGAGCCGGGCGTTTCGGACAGTTTGGGCACGATGCCAGGCATCTTGAAGGGCTTGCCATCGGGCAGCTTGGCCTGGAGGAACATCTCGCGAGCGAGGAATTGAGGGTCGCTTAACATGTCTTCGGCAGAGTAGATGCGGCTGGCAGGCACTTGTGCGTCGTTCAGCGTCTGCATCAGGGCGTCCAGTGGCAGGCTCTGGGCCCAGCGGTCGATCACCCCATAGAGTTCGTCGCGGCGCAGGTCGCGGCCATCGTTGCTGGCCAGTGCCGGATCGTCGGCCAGGTCGTCGCGCCCAATCGCGTGCATGAAGCGCTTGAAGATCGCATCGCCATTGGCGCCGATCTGCACGTGCTTGCCGTCGGCACTGGTATGGATCGATGACGGTGTGATGCCGGGCATGATGTTGCCGGTGCGTTCACGAATGAAACCGAACACGTCGAACTCCGGGACCATGCTTTCCATCATGGCAAAGATGGCTTCATACAGCGCAACGTCGACCACTTGGCCCTGGCCGCCATTGACTTCGCGATGACGCAGGGCCATCAGTGCGCCAATCACACCCCACAAGGCGGCGATGGAGTCGCCGATGGAGATGCCGGTGCGTACAGGCGGGCGGTCCTCGAAACCGGTGATGTAGCGCAGCCCGCCCATGGACTCGCCGACGGCACCGAAGCCGGGTTGGTCTTTCATCGGGCCGGTCTGACCGAAGCCGGAAAGCCGCACCATGACCAGTTTCGGGTTTAGTGCATGCAGGGTGTCCCTGCCCAGCCCGAGCTTTTCCAGTACGCCGGGGCGGAAGTTCTCGATCAGGATGTCTGCGTCGCTGAGCAACTGCTTGAGGATGCCCAGGCCTTCGGGGTGTTTCAGGTTCAGTGTCAGCGACTTCTTGTTGCGTGCCTGTACGAACCACCACAGCGAGGTTCCTTCATACAGCTTGCGCCATTTGCGTAACGGGTCGCCGCCATCCGGGGACTCGACCTTGATCACCTCGGCGCCGAACTCGGCGCAGATACGCGAGGCAAAGGGGCCGGCGATCAGGGTGCCAAGTTCGATGACTTTCAAGCCGGCGAGTGGTTTGCTGGGCGTAGACATTAGGCATCCGTTGCAACTGGGCAGAGCACTGTTTTTATCACAGCTGTGCGACGACAGATACTGCTCTGGCGCAGGTTTGTAAGGGACTGGGTGTCGAGATCGGTTAGACTGGGCGACTTTCTTTTTTCGCAAGAAGCCCGTTCATGGCCCAGCCGTCCACTACCTACAAGTTTGAACTGAATCTTACTGACCTCGATCGCGGTGTGTATGAAAGCGTCAAGCAGACCATCGCCCGCCATCCTTCGGAAACCGAAGAGCGCATGGCCGTACGCCTGCTGGCTTATGCCTTCTGGTACAACGAGCAGTTGGCGTTCGGCCGAGGCTTGTCGGACGTCGACGAGCCGGCACTCTGGGAAAAGAGCCTGGATGATCGCGTCCTGCACTGGATTGAAGTTGGTCAGCCAGATGCCGATCGCCTGACCTGGTGCTCGCGACGCACAGAGCGCACCAGCCTGTTGGCCTATGGCAGCTTGCGTGTCTGGCAAACCAAGGTCGTCGATGCGGTCAAGGGTCTGAAGAACGTCAACATCGCAGCGGTGCCCCAGGACGTGCTGGAGACGCTGGCCACGGACATGCCTCGTGCAATCAAGTGGGACGTGATGATCAGTGAAGGGACCATTTTCGTCACCGATGATCGCGGTCAGCATGAAGTTCAGTTGGAGTGGCTGCTCGGCGAGCGCGTCTGAGCCCACCCTTCGTTTTCCCGAATGCCAGAGAAGCCCTTTTAGCCCCATGCGTATCGAACCGCGGCCCTTGCCGACCACGTTGCCTTTCCTTGGCGATCTGCCACCCCTGTTGACCCGTTTGTACGCTGCGCGTGGCGTGCAGTCCGAGGCCGAGCTGGATAAAAGCCTGGCGCGCCTGCTGCCGTACCAGCAGATGAAGGGCATTGATGCGGCGGTCGACCTGCTGGTCGAAGCCCTGGAGCAGCGCCAGCGTATTCTGATTGTCGGTGACTTCGATGCCGACGGCGCGACCGCCAGCACGGTGGGCATGCTCGGTTTGCGTTTGCTGGGGGCGGCCCACGTCGATTACCTGGTGCCCAACCGTTTCGAGTTCGGTTACGGCCTGACCCCGGAAATCGTTGCAGTAGCCCTGGAGCGTCAGCCTCAGTTGCTGATTACCGTGGACAACGGCATCTCCAGTGTCGAGGGCGTGGCGGCAGCCAAGGCCGCCGGGCTCAAGGTATTGGTGACCGATCACCATTTGCCCGGCAACGAACTGCCGGCAGCGGATGCCATCGTCAACCCGAACCAGCCGGGCTGCACCTTCCCGAGCAAGGCATTGGCCGGGGTAGGGGTGATCTTCTATGTGCTGATGGCGCTGCGGGCGCGGCTGCGCAGCCTCGGGCATTACGCCAACCGGCCGCAGCCGAACATCGGCGAACTGCTTGATCTGGTGGCCCTGGGCAGCGTCGCTGACGTTGTGCCGCTGGATGCGAACAACCGCATTCTGGTGCATCAGGGCCTGGAGCGCATCCGCGCCGGGCGGGCCCGGCCTGGGCTCAAGGCCATTCTGGAAGTGGCCCGACGTGACCATCGGCGTATTACCTCGACTGACCTTGGGTTCATTCTCGGCCCACGGCTCAATGCGGCCGGGCGTCTGGATGACATGAGCCTGGGCATTGAATGCCTGCTCAGCGAGGATGCGGGCCAGGCGCAGGAAATGGCTACCCAACTTGACGAGTTGAACCAGGACCGCAAATCCATCGAGCAGGGCATGCAGCGTGAGGCGCTGGCCCAGCTCAAGGACTTGCCACTGGAGTCGATGCCGTTCGGCCTGTGCCTGTTCGAGCCTGACTGGCACCAAGGCGTCATCGGTATTCTCGCCTCGCGACTGAAGGAGCGTTACCACCGCCCGACCATCGCCTTTGCCGATGCCGGGGAGGGGATGCTCAAGGGCTCGGCCCGCTCGGTGCCGGGGTTCCATATCCGCGATGCACTGGACGCGGTAGCTGCTCGCCATCCTCAGTTGATCAGCAAGTTCGGTGGCCACGCGATGGCGGCCGGTCTGTCATTACCGGCAGAACACTTTCCGGCGTTCGCTCAGGCCTTTGATGAGGAAGTGCGTCGGCAATTGCGTGAAGAAGACCTGACCGGTCGGTTGTTGTCCGACGGCAGCCTTTCGGCTGAGGAGTTTCACCTGGAACTGGCGCGGGCGTTGCGTCATGCCGGTCCATGGGGGCAACACTTCCCTGAACCGCTGTTTCACGGGGTGTTTCAACTGGTCGAACAGCGGGTGGTGGGTGAGCGCCACCTGAAAGTGGTGCTCAAGAGTGAGTGTGGCTCGGTCAAGCTCGACGGTATTGCCTTTGGCATTGATCGGGATATCTGGCCCAACCCTACCGTGCGTTGGGTGGAACTGGCCTACAAACTCGACCTCAACGAGTTCCGAGGGCAGGAAACCGTGCAATTGATGATCGTCCATATGGAGCCGCGCTGATTGCAGGGAGCAAAGTGGTCTAGGCTCTAAAAAGGGTTGATCGGGTCGAAGAGCCTGCGGGGAAGATTCTGTGGTCGGCCGATCAATGCCTCTGGAGCCTTACCACTTAATTTGAGAGGTGCCCCATGAGCTTGCTGCTTGAGCCCTACACCCTGCGCCAACTGACCCTGCCCAACCGAATCGCCGTATCACCCATGTGCCAGTATTCGGCCGCGGATGGGCTGGCCAATGACTGGCATCTTGTACATCTGGGGAGCCGCGCGGTCGGTGGTGCCGGGTTGGTCTTTACTGAAGCGACTGCGATCACCGCCGAAGGCCGGATCACCGCTCAGGACCTTGGCCTGTGGAACGATGCACAGATCGCCCCATTGCAACGTATTACCCGGTTCATAACTGCCCAAGGCGCGGTACCCGGCATTCAGCTGGCGCATGCCGGGCGTAAGGCCAGCACCCATCGGCCCTGGCTTGGCAAGCGTGGCAGCGTCAAACCCGAAGACGGTGGCTGGGTACCGGTGGGGCCGTCGAAAATTGCCTTCGACCCTGAGCACACCGCCCCCAGCGAATTGAGCGTGGCGCAGATTCACGAGGTGATTCAGGCCTTCGTCAGTGCGGCCAAGCGTGCGTTGACGGCCGGCTTCAAAGTGGTCGAGGTGCATGCCGCCCATGGTTATCTACTGCACCAGTTCCTGTCGCCCTTGAGTAATCAGCGCCGTGATGAGTACGGCAGCAGCTTTGAAAACCGAATTCGTTTGACGCTGCAGGTCACCGAAGCTGTCCGTGAGGTCTGGCCCCGTGATCTGCCCGTATTCGTACGGGTGTCGGCCACTGATTGGGTCGAGGATGGCTGGAACCCGGATGAAACCGTCGAATTGGCCAGACGCCTGAAAGCCCTGGGGGTCGATTTGATCGATGTGTCCTCCGGCGGGACCTCCGTACATGCCGAAATCCCGATCGGGCCAGGCTACCAGACCCGATTTGCCGAGCGGGTACGCAAGGAGTCGGAAATCGCTACCGGCACAGTGGGCATGATCACCGAGCCAGCTCAGGCCGAACATATCCTGCGCACCGGTCAGGCCGACATTATCCTGCTGGCCCGAGAGCTGCTGCGCGATCCTTATTGGCCGCTGCATGCCGATGATGACCTGGGCGGCAACAAGGCGGTCTGGCCTGCTCAATACCAGCGCGCCACCAGCCGCGAGCAGCCGATTCACGAGTCGGATTTGCGCGATTGAAGGCGAGCCTTCATCGTCGATGCTTTGGAAAACATCGCAGGCAAGCCCGCTGCTGCCATCTGGGCTTGCCTGCGCTTGGGCGGTCAGTGCTTGAACATTACATGGCGGATGCAGGTGTAGTCCTCTAGCCCGTACATCGACATGTCCTTGCCGTACCCTGACAGCTTTTGCCCGCCGTGCGGCATTTCACTGACCAGCATGAAGTGGGTGTTCACCCAGGTGCAGCCGTACTGAAGGCGTGCCGAGATACGGTGTGCACGGCCCACGTCGGCGGTCCAGAGCGAGGAGGCCAAGCCGTAGTCGGAGTCGTTGGCCCAGGCCACTACTTGTGTTTCATCCTCGAAACGGGTCACGGAAACCACTGGGCCAAACACTTCACGGCGGACGATTTCATCGTCCTGCTGGGCGTCGGCCAGTACGGTTGGCTCGAAGAAGAAACCATGGCCCGGCACTGATTTGCCGCCCGTGATCAGACGGATATGTGGCTGGGCAATCGCGCGCTCGACGAAGCCGGCAACGCGCTCACGGTGCTGGGCGGTGATCAATGGGCCGAGTTCGGTACTGGGGTCGCCTTGCTTGCCGTACTTGATGGTGGACACCGCCTTGCCGAGTTTCTCGACAAAACGTTCATAGATACCGCTCTGGGCGTAGATGCGGCAGGCGGCAGTGCAGTCCTGGCCTGCGTTGTAGAAGCCGAACGTGCGGATGCCTTCGACGGCGGCATCGATGTCAGCGTCGTCAAAGATGATGACCGGTGCCTTGCCGCCCAGCTCCATGTGCATGCGTTTCACGCTGTCGGACGTGCTGGAAATGATGTTGGCGCCGGTGGCGATGGAGCCGGTCAGCGAGACCATGCGCACTTTCGGGTGAGTCACCAGCGGCGTGCCGACACTCGGGCCACAACCAAACAGGATGTTGAGGACCCCCGCCGGAAAGATCGGTGCGGCCAGTTCGGCCAGGCGCAGGGCCGTCAGAGGGGTCTGTTCCGAGGGCTTGAGCACCACGGTATTGCCGGCGGCCAGCGCGGGGGCGATCTTCCAGGCGACCATCATCAGTGGGTAGTTCCACGGAGCGATGGAGGCAACAACACCGATCGGGTCGCGACGGATCATCGACGTATGCCCCGGCAAATACTCGCCCGCCGCCGAGCCGCTCAGGCAACGGCTGGCACCGGCGAAGAAGCGGAACACATCAGCAATGGCCGGGATCTCGTCATTCAGGGCCGCGTGGTACGGTTTGCCGCAGTTGTCCGACTCCAGTTTTGCCAGCTCGCCACCATGCGCTTCGATGGCATCGGCCAGTTGCAGCAACAGGTGTGAGCGGTCTTTCGGCGTCGTCTGCGACCAGCTTTCAAAGGCCAGGTCTGCCGCGCGGACGGCGCTGTCGACTTGCGCTTCGCTGGCTTCATTGATTTCTACCAGCACGCTGCCCTGTGCCGGGTTGATCACTGGGTAGGCGCTACCTTCGCCGGCAACCAGTTGGCCGTTGATCAGCAGTTTGGTTTGCATGTTCGAGTCCTCCAGGAGTTATTTGCCGCTGCCGGCAACGCTTTCGCCGCCGCGGGTCAGGTAGTAGGCGCCAAGGATCGGCAGCATGGTCACCAGCATCACCAGCATTGCGACGACGTTGGTGACAGGTACATCGCGTGGCCGGCTGAGCTGATTGAGCAGCCAGATCGGCAGGGTGCGCTCATGGCCGGCGGTAAAGGTGGTGACGATGATTTCATCGAACGACAGGGCAAAGGCCAGCATCCCGCCCGCCAACAGGGCTGAGCCCAGGTTGGGCAGAACGATGAAGCGGAAGGTCTGCCAGCCATCGGCACCCAGGTCCATGGACGCCTCGATCAGGCTTTGCGAGGTTCGGCGCAGGCGAGCGATGACGTTGTTGTAGACGATCACCACGCAGAAGGTGGCGTGGCCGACGACGATGGTGAAAATACCCGGCTCGATGCCCAGGCGCTTGAACGCGGAGAGCAGAGCGATACCGGTGATGATGCCAGGCAGGGCAATCGGCAGGATCAGCATCAGCGAGATGCTTTCCTTGCCAAAGAAACTGCGCCGGTACAGGGCCGCGGAGGCCAGGGTTCCCAGTACCAGGGCAATCAGGGTGGCCATGCAGGCGACCTGCAACGAGAGCTTGATCGACTCCAGCACGTCGGGGCGCGAGAACGCCACGCTGATCCACTTCAGGGTGAAGCCCTGAGGCGGAAAACTGAAGGCGGCGTCTTCAGTGTTGAAGGCGTAGAGGAAGATGATCAGGATCGGGAAGTGCAGGAACACTAGCCCGCCCCAGGCAGCCAGGCGCAGGCCCAGGGACGCTTTTTCAGAGTGCATCGAAGGCCCCCAGTCGTTTGACGATGGACAAGTAGATGGCAATCAGCACGATCGGCACCAGGGTAAAGGCTGCGGCCATCGGCATGTTGCCGATAGCGCCTTGCTGGGCATACACCATGCTGCCGATGAAGTAGCCGGGCGGGCCGACCAGTTGCGGCACGATGAAGTCGCCCAGGGTCAGCGAGAAGGTAAAGATCGAACCGGCGGCAATGCCCGGTATCGACAGCGGTAGGATGACCTGCATGAAGGTTTGCCGGGGTTTGGCGCCCAAGTCCGCCGAGGCTTGCAGCAATGAGGGCGGCAGGCGTTCCAGCGATGCCTGGATCGGCAGGATCATGAACGGCAGCCAGATGTAGACAAACACCAGAAAACGGCCCAGGTGCGAGGTCGACAGGGTGCTGCCGCCAACGCCGGGAATACCGAGGATGACATGCAGCACTGGCTCCAGATTCAGTTGCTGAATGAACCACTGGGCAACCCCGCCCTTGGCCAGCAGCAGGGTCCAGGCATAGGCCTTGACGATGTAGCTGGCCCACATGGGCATCATCACGGCAATGTAGAAAAAGGCCTTGGTCTTGCCACTGGTATAGCGCGCCATGTAGTAGGCAATCGGGAATGCCACCACTGCGCTGGCCAGGGAGACCGCGACGGCCATGCCCAGGGTGCGCAGGATGATGTCGAAGTTTGACGGGTTGAACAGGGCGGTGAAGTTCGCCAGGGTCAACTCGGGGGTGACCGCCATGGTGAAGTCGTCGAAGGTGTAGAACCCTTGCCAGAGCAACGTCAGCAGTGAGCCCAGGTAAATCGCCCCGAACCAGATCAGTGGCGGCACCAGCAGCAAGGCCAGGTACAGGTTCGGCCGTCGGTAGAGCAGGTTGGAGAAGCGTCGCAGCGCAGGCTCGTGCTGTACGGGCGCCTGTTTATCCAGGGTCAGGCTCATCTTACTGACCCTCGTGCAACGCGGTTTCCTGCAGGGCGGTCATGGCCTCGCGGGCCCAACGCGCGGTCAGGCGTTGGCCAGGCTGAAATACCGGCGACTGGGCTTGCCACTGGTTATTGGCCTGGCTCACCGCCAGGGTCTGGCCGCTGTCCAGCGTCAGTTCGTAGCGGGTGGCGCTGCCCTGATACTGAATGTCATGGAGCAGCCCGCTGACCTGCACCTCATGGCTGGCCAAGGGGCCTTCGCCAAAGCGGATATGTTCCGGGCGAATGGAGAACGGCAGGCTACTGCCATTGAGCTGTTGGGCCAGTTCGCCACGGACCACGTTGGAGGTGCCGACGAACTCGGCGACGAACGTGGTGGCCGGCTGCATGTAAAGATTGCGTGGGGTATCGACCTGTTCGATGCGCCCTCGGTTGAATACGGCTACGCGATCAGACATCGACAGCGCTTCGGTCTGATCGTGGGTGACGAAGATGAAGGTAATGCCCAACTGACGCTGGAGCTTCTTCAGCTCACTCTGCATCTGCTCGCGCAGCTTCAGGTCGAGGGCGCCCAAGGGTTCGTCGAGCAACAGTACGCGCGGCCGATTGACCAGGGCGCGGGCCAGGGCCACGCGCTGGCGTTGACCGCCGGACAGTTGTGCCGGCTTGCGCGCGCCGTAGCCCCCCAGCGCGACCATGGCCAAGGCTTCTTCGGCGGCGGCGTGGCGTTCGTTTTTTGAGACGCCTTTGACCTTCAGGCCGTAGGCGACGTTATCGAGAACGTTCATGTGCGGGAACAGGGCATAGTCCTGAAACACCGTGTTGACGTCACGCTGATAGGGCGGCAGGCCGGCAGCCTCCACGCCGTGTATGCGAATCGAGCCGGCACTGGGTTGTTCGAAACCGGCGATCAGTCGCAAGCAGGTCGTCTTGCCTGAGCCGGACGGGCCCAGCATGGAGAAGAACTCGCCGTCCTGAATATCAATGGAAACCCGGTCTACGGCCTTCACTTCGCCGAACAGGCGGGAAACGTGGGTGAACTGGACTGCAAGCGTCATGGTGCGGTGCTCCGGATAGGCGTAAGGGCGCGCAGCGCGCCCAACGCCTGGACTGCTGAAATCGATGTAAGGTGTCTCTCAAGGCATTGACCTTGCCGGTGCAGGGTTGTTACTGCACCGGCAAGGTCGGCACTTGAAGCTGTCAGCGACCGCCCATGATCGCGATGTAGTCTTGAGTCCAGCGGCTGTAAGGCACGAACTTGCCGCCTTCGGCCTGCGGGGTCTTCCAGAAGGCGATCTTGTCGAACTGGTCGAAGCCGTTGGTTGCACAGCCTTCTGCGCCCAGCAGTTCACTGGCCTTGCAGGCCGCAGGGACGGCGGGCAGCGAGCCGAACCAGGCCGCTACATCGCCCTGGACCTTCGGTTGCAATGACCAGTCCATCCACTTGTACGCGCAGTTGGGGTGCTTGGCTTCGGCATGCAGCATGGTGGTGTCCGCCCAGCCCGTGGCGCCTTCCTTGGGAATAGTCGAGGACACAGGCTGTTGCTCGGCTTTCAGGCCGTTGACCATGTAGCCCCACGAGCTGGAGGCAACCACGCCTTCGTTTTTCACGTCGCTCATCTGGACGGTTGCGTCATGCCAATAGCGGTGAATCAGCGGTTGCTGCTGACGCAGCAGGTCAAGCACGGCCTTGTACTGGGTTTCGGTGAGTTCATAGGGGTTCTGAATACCCAGTTCCGGTTTGGCCGATTTCAGGTAGAGCGCCGCATCGGCAATGTAGATGGGGCCGTCATAGGCCTGGACCCGGCCCTTGTTGGGTTTGCCGTCTGGCAGGTTCTGTGGCTCGAACACCACGCTCCAGCTGGTCGGGGCCTGCTTGAACACATTGGTGTTGTACATCAGCACGTTCGGGCCCCATTGGTACGGGGTGCCATAGACTTGCTTGTTGACCACATACCATGCGCCATCTTTCAGGCGCGGATCGAGGTTCTTCCAGTTGGGGATCAGTGCGGTATTGATCGGCTGTACGCGTTTGCCAACGATCAGGCGCAGGGAGGCATCGCCCGAGGCAGTGACCAGATCGTAACCGCCTTTGGCCATCAGGCTGACCATCTCGTCGGAGGTCGCGGCGGTTTTCACGCTGACCTTGCACCCGGTCTCTTTCTCGAAACCGGTTACCCAATCGTAGTTCTTGTCACTTTCGCCGCGTTCGATGTAGCCGGGCCAAGCGACGATATCCAGTTGGCCTTCACCCGCGCCAACAGCCTTGAGTGGTTCGGCCGCTTGCAGGCTGGCACTGGCCAGCAGTGCGGTAGCCAAGGAACTGAGCACTGCAGTCTTGTTCACGAACATGGTTATCCCTCTTCTTTAAATTATGGTCGGGGCAGTAGTGAAGGCGTTATCTGATCTACTTCTTATAAGCGTAGTGCGGTTCTGCGGGTCTAACCCCATGGTTCGCCCTGGCGGGCCATGATGTGCCGGACCACGCTGTAGTCCTGCAGTGAGTCGCTGGACAGGTCCTTGCCATACCCGGAGCGCTTGAGCCCGCCGTGAGGCATTTCGCTGACCAGCATGAAATGGCTGTTGATCCAGGTGCAGCCATACTGCAGTCGAGCCGCGACCTGCAGGGCTTTATCCAGGTTCTGCGTCCATACCGATGAGGCCAGGCCGTATTCGGAGTCGTTGGCCCAGTCCACGGCCTGGGACAGTTCGTCGAAGCGGGTGACGGTCACCACCGGGCCGAATACCTCACGCTGGACAATTTCGTCGGTCTGTTTGCAGCCAGCCAGCAGGGTCGGCTGGTAAAAGAAACCTGGCCCGGAATGCACCGCAGCCCCAGTGATGCGTTCAATGTGGGGCTGGCTCAGGGCGCGCTCGACGAAGCTTGCGACCCGGTCCCGCTGGCGGATACTGATCAGTGGGCCGATCTCGTTGTCGGCATCGCGCTTGCCGGCAAAGCGTACGCTGGAAACGGCGCTGCCGAGCTCGCTGACCAGCCGATCATGGATGCCGGCTTGGGCATAGATGCGACAGGCCGCGGTGCAGTCCTGGCCGGCGTTGTAGTAACCGTAGGTGCGTACAGCCTCGACGACGGCCTTGAGGTCGGCATCGTTGCAGACGATCACCGGTGCCTTGCCGCCCAGTTCCAGGTGTGTGCGCTTCAGGGTTTTGGCCGCGCTCTGGAGGATTTTCTGGCCGGTGACGATATCGCCGGTCAACGACACCATGCGTACCGCCGGGTGGCTGACCAAGTGGCTGCCAACCCCCTCGCCACCGCCACAGACAATATTCAGTACCCCGCGTGGCAGGCGTTCGGCCAGCGCCGGGGCCAGTGCCAGGATCGACAGTGGTGTGTGCTCGGAAGGTTTGAACACCACGGTGTTGCCGGCGGCCAGCGCAGGCGCGATCTTCCAGGCGGCCATCATGATCGGGTAGTTCCATGGCGCAATCGAGGCGACCACACCGAGTGGATCACGGCGCACCATGCTGGTGTAGCCGGGCAGGTACTCACCGGCCAGTTGACCGGTCTGGCAGCGCACGGCCCCGGCGAAGAACCGGAACACGTCGATGGCGGCTGTCAGGTCGTCCTGGCGTGCCAAATGCAGGGGTTTTCCGCAGTTCATGGCGTCAAGGCGTGCCAGCAGGTCTGCCTGCGCTTCGATGGCATCGGCAATCGAGAGCAGGGCGCTGGAGCGTTGCTGTGGTGTTGTGCGGGCCCAGCCAGCAAATGCCCGTTGAGCCGCCTGAATGGCCTGTTCGACCTGCTCGGTGCTGGCGTCGGCAACCTGAGTCAGCACCTCGCCGGTCGCAGGATTGAGGATCGCTTCGGCCCGACCGTGACCGGCCACCTGTTCGCCGTCAATCAGCAGATGGGTCAGCAGTGGGGGCGTGCCAGCCATAGTGCGAGTTCTCTTTTGTTCTGTCGGTGCCAAGTGCTTCGTCGGGAAGCCTGGGGCCTTGCGTGCTCGTCACGGAGAGACTAGTGGCCATGAGCTAGGCCTACAAATTCTAAATACTGAAGGCTGCGTTCGATTAAATAGATGGCTTGCGCCCGGAGGGTTGTTCGCGGGCCACGGTGAGAAAGGGGTCGACCAAGGCCGGCCTTGCCGTGCCTCGGCGCCAGGCCAGACCGACGTCGAGGGTCTGGTTGAGGTCGGCCAGGGGGCGGGCCTCGATAATGTCGCCCTCCAGCGACCAGGGGCGGTAGGTCATGTCCGGTTGTATCGAAACCCCCAGGCCGGCCGCGACCAGGCTGCGCACCGCTTCGGTGGAGGCGGTGCGAAGGCTGATGTTGGCCTGCAGGCCGGCACCCGCCCAGATGCGCTGGGCATTACGCTCCATTTCATCGACGTTGAGCTGGATCAGCGGTTCGCGGGCAACGTCGGCCAGGCTGATGCTGTCGTGTTCGAGCAGGGGGTGACGCGCGGGCAGCCAGAGCCTGTGGGGTGAGTGGGTGAGGACTTCAGTCTGCAGGGCCAGGCGGTCTTCAAGGTTGGACAGGATCAGTACCCCGACATCAATTTCACCGTTGACCAACAGGTGCTCGATGTAGGGGCGTTCGTCCTCGGTCACTCGGATATCGACATTCGGGTAGGCCCGCTGGAAGCGCGTCAGCAGGTCGGCCAGGTAGTAACCGGCGACCAGGCTGGTTACGCCAATGGTCAGTTGCCCGGCAACCTGATCGGTACTCTGCTGCAGGCTGCGCTTGGCATTGTCGACCGTGGCGAGGATCAGGTGGGCCTGACGCAGGAACTGATGGCCCTGATGGGTCAGGGTCATTCCCTTGGCGTGCCGACTGAACAGGCTGACGCCGATGTCCTGCTCCAATTGCTGGATCGCCAGGGTCAGGGTTGATTGGGAAATGAACGCGGTTTGAGCGGCGGCGGAAATGGACCCGGTTTCAGCGACGGCGATGAAATGGCGGATCTGGCGCAAGGTCATCATGGCGTTGGCTTTTATGAGTTTTTATGGGATTTGTGAGTCTATATCGTTTTTATCAATAGGCGTGTTTTGCGTCGGGTGCAACATCCAGAAGCAAATACACCGGTATGCAGGAAAGCCGATCGGCTTAATCTGGACGGCAGTTTTTCGTCCCTCTCCTGGAGGTTGTGAATGGATACCCGTGGCTTGCTCGACCAACTACTCAAATCCGGCAAGGACCTGTTGCAGAACCAGGCTGGCAATGTGACTGCCGCAAAGGCTACCAAGAGCGGCGGGCTTGGCAGCTTGCTCTCGGGTGCCGGAGGCGGCGCGCTGGCTGCCGGAGCCATGGGTTTGTTGCTGGGTAACAAGAAGGCGCGCAAGTATGGTGGCAAGGCGTTGACCTATGGCGGTTTGGCCGCCCTGGGTGTGCTGGCCTACAAGGCGTATGGCAACTGGCAGGCCAGTCAGGCCTCGGCACCGAAGGGCGAGCCGCAGACCCTTGATCGCCTGCCTCCTGCGCAGGTCGAACAGCACAGCCAGGCGATCCTCAAGGCGCTGGTGGCGGCAGCCAAGGCCGATGGGCATGTCGATGAGCGCGAACGTGCACTGATCGAGGGGGAGTTCGTCAAACTGACGCCGGATCAGGCATTGCGCCAATGGTTGCATGCCGAGCTGAACAAACCCCTGGATCCGGCGGATGTTGCCCGTGCAGCCAGTACGCCGGAAATGGCCGCCGAAATGTACATCGCCAGTGTCATGCTGGTGGATGAAGAGCACTTCATGGAGCGCGCCTACCTCGATGAACTGGCCAGGCAACTGGGGCTCGACCCGGCATTGAAGCAGGCACTGGAGGTACAGGTTCGCGAAGCCTGAGGTCAAAAAATATGGGCTGATTGCCACTATTTATGACTTTCAGCCAGTTCCATGCGCTATGTCAGCCGCAAAAGCGACGAGTGGCGGGCTATAATCCGCCCATTTTTCCGCTCGCGTAGAACACTTGAGGGCTGACTGTGAATAATTGGACATTGCGCCAACGGATCCTGGCGAGCTTCGCCGTGATCATCGCCATCATGTCGCTGATGGTGGTTGCTGCCTACTCACGGCTGGTGACGATCGAGTCCGGTGAGGAGGATGTGCGTGCCAACAGCATCCCGGGTGTCTACTACAGTTCGATGATTCGTGGCGCCTGGGTCGATAGCTACGTGACCACCCAGCAGTTGGTTGGGTTGAGTGACAACCGTGAAATCACCAGTGCTGACATGGCGCTCTACAAAAGCTTCGACGAGCGCGTGAAGCAACACATGGCCAGCTACCAGGCAACCATTGAGGACGCTGAGGAAAAAACCAATTTCGAGGAATTCGCGCGCCTTGAACAAGCGTACCGGGCTACCCTCGACAAAGTGCTTGATGCCTATCGCGGCAAAAACTACCCAGAGGCACGGCGTCTGTTGGAGCAGGAGCTGACGCCTGCCTGGATGAATGGCCGGAAAAACCTGAATGGGGTGATCGAGCGTAACCGTCATATGGCCGAAGATGCGACGTCGTCGATCGTCAGTGCCGTGTCTACCGCCAAGGTCAGCATGATCATTTCGTTGTTGATGGCGATTGTGGCAGCCACCGTCTGCGGTCTTGTGCTGATGCGTGCGATCAGTACGCCTATGCAACTGATTGTTCGCGCTTTGGATGGGCTGCGCAGTGGTGACCTCAGTGTGCGTCTGGACCTGCACCGCAAGGATGAGTTCGGTGCAGTGGAAACCGGTTTCAACGACATGATGGTCGAGTTGACCAATCTGGTATCTCAGGCCCAGCGTTCTTCGGTGCAGGTGACCACCTCGGTGACTGAAATTGCCGCCACCTCCAAGCAGCAGCAAGCTACGGCGACTGAAACTGCAGCGACGACCACTGAAATTGGTGCTACGTCACGGGAAATCGCCGCCACCTCGCGCGACCTGGTGCGCACCATGACCGAGGTGACCAGCGCTGCCGATCAGGCCTCCATCCTGGCCGGTTCCGGGCAGCAGGGCCTGGCACGCATGGAAGAGACCATGCTTCAGGTCATGGGGGCTGCGGACCTGGTGAACAACAAGTTGTCGATCCTCAATGAGAAGGCCGGCAATATCAACCAGGTGGTCGTGACCATCGTCAAGGTGGCCGACCAGACCAACCTGCTGTCGCTCAATGCAGCGATTGAGGCTGAGAAGGCGGGCGAGTATGGTCGCGGCTTTTCGGTGGTGGCTACGGAAGTGCGCCGTCTGGCCGATCAGACCGCCGTGGCGACCTACGATATCGAGCAGATGGTGCGGGAGATTCAGTCGGCGGTTTCGGCAGGGGTCATGGGCATGGACAAGTTCTCCGAGGAAGTCCGCCGCGGCATGTTTGAGGTGCAGCAGGTCGGCGAGCAGCTCTCCCAGATTATTCAGCAGGTTCAAGCCCTTGCACCGCGTGTATTGATGGTCAATGAAGGCATGCAGGCCCAGGCCACAGGCGCCGAGCAGATCAATCATGCGTTGGTTCAGTTGGGCGATGCCAGCAGCCAGACAGTGGAGTCGCTGCGTCAGGCCAGCTTTGCCATCGACGAGCTGAGCCAGGTCGCGAGTGGCCTGCGTGGCGGCGTTTCACGGTTCAAAGTCTGACACGCCGATGAACGACCTCCCGGCACACGGCAGCGCGGATGCGACCAACAAGGGCAGACTCTTCCTGTTGTTTCGCATTGGTGATCAGCGTTTTGCCCTCGACACCCATGAAGTGGTTGAGGTGTTGCCACGTTTGCCACTCAAGCCTATTGCCCAGGCGCCACATTGGGTGGCCGGGGTGCTGGCCCACCGGGGCGCTCTGGTGCCGGTGATTGATGTTGGCGCGTTGAGCTTTGGCCAACCGGCACCTGTGCGTACCAGTACCCGACTGGTACTGGTGCATTACCGTGTCGATCCCGAACGACCAGATTTGTTGCTGGGGCTGATTCTGGAGCAGGCCAGCAACACCTTGCGCTGTGATCCTGATGAATTTCGCCCCTATGGCCTGGATAACAGCCAGGCGCCTTACCTGGGGCCGGTGCGCGAAGATGCGCAAGGCCTGCTGCAGTGGATTGGGGTTCAGGCGCTGTTGAGCGATGAGGTGCGCCAGTTGCTGTTTCCGGCCTTAGCCGAAGCGGGCCAGGAGCAGCGGGCATGAGCAGCCAGCAACGCTTCTTTCGCTTTCTTCAGGAGCGTATTGGCCTGGATGTCGCCTCGGTGGGTGAGCCAATGGTCGAGCGCGCCTTGCATCAGCGCTGCGCTGCGGTTTCGGCGCGTGATCTGGACGACTATTGGCTGCAAATGCAGCAGTCGAGCCAAGAGCAGCAGGCGCTGATCGAGGCGGTCATTGTCCCTGAGACCTGGTTCTTTCGTTACCCGGAGTCGTTCGCGGCGTTGGCCAGCCTGGCCCTCAAGCGACTGGCCGTGATCGCGGGTAGCAGGCCATTGCGTATTCTCAGCCTGCCGTGTTCGACCGGCGAAGAGCCCTACTCGATTGCCATGGCCTTGCTGGATGCTGGCGTCCCTGCGCAAGCGTTTCGTGTGGATGGTATCGACATCAGTGGCGGCTCTATAGCCCGTGCGAAACAGGCTGTGTATGGCCGAAACTCGTTTCGTGGCCAGCAGCAGCACTTTCGCCAGACGCATTTCAGTGAGTGTGCCGAGGGGCATCGACTGGATGAACGCGTGCAGCAACAGGTCAACTTGCAGGTTGGTAATGTCCTGGACTCGATGCTGCGCACGCGTGAAGGGACGTACGATTTCGTCTTCTGTCGCAATTTGCTGATCTATTTTGACGTGCCCACTCAGCAACGGGTCTTTGAAGTGCTGAAGGGCCTGACCCACGAAGAAGGGGTCTTGTTCATTGGCCCGGCCGAGGGCAGCCTGCTGGCGCGCCTGGGTATGCGTCCCTTGGGTATTCCCCAATCATTTGCCTATGTCCGTCAGACGCCGGTGGAACTGCCGGCGGAGCTGCCGGTCAGCAAGCCTGTGCCGGTATTGAAACCGGCACCAGTGGTTGTACCCCGCCCGGTGCTGGAACCTGCGCGACGGCCATTTACCGCGCCTCAGCTCAAGCCGCAACCACAGCCACAGGCCAGCACTGAGACCGCTGTGCAATTGCTGGCACAGATTGCCCAGTTGGCCAATAGCGGCAGCAGTGCGCAAGCACGTGCCGTGTGCGAGCGTTACTTGCGCGAGCATGAGCCTTGCGCCCAGGTGTTCTATTGGCTGGGGCTGCTTGCCGATACGGCCGGTGACAGTGCTGACGCTGTGCGGTACTACCGCAAGGCCCTGTATCTGGAGCCGCAGCACCCTGAGGCGCTGGTTCATCTGGCCGCCTTGTTGGCCTCTCAGGGTGACCTGGTCGGTGCGCGTCGATTGCAGGAGCGAGCGGGACGCTTGGAACGGGAGTCTGAACGATGAACGAGCACAAGGCATGGAGTGTGATTGCCAGCGACCAGCCGAGTATCGACGACTGCTGGAATCGCATCGGTGTTCACGGCGACAAGCAGTGCGCGTTGTTGGTCGAGCATGTTCATTGTCGTAACTGCGCTGTTTATGCGGCTGCGGCAACCCTTTTGCTTGACCGTTATGCCCTGTCTCAGGATGCGCATCAGCAAGCGGAGAGTGTCCAGAACATTGGCCCTACACGGTCCTTGCTGTTGTTTCGATTAGGCGATGAGTGGCTGGCCTTGGCGTCGCGCTGCCTGGTGGAAGTCGCGCCGCTGCAATCGGTGCACTCCTTGCCGCATCAGCGTTCCCGGGTACTGCAGGGGGTTGCCAATGTGCGGGGGGCGCTGGTGCCATGCCTGTCGTTGGGGTATCTGCTTGGGCTTGAGGGCGGCGCGTCAACCTCGACGGTGTCGCGTGTGGTACCACGGATGTTGATTCTGGCCGCCGAAGGTGGCTCTGTCGTGGCACCAGTTGATGAAGTAGAGGGCATTCATGCCCTTGAGCTGTCCCGGCTGACTCAGGACAGCCCGCCCGAAGAGCGCTTTACCGAGGCTGTTTTGCAATGGCGTGGGCGCACGGTGAGGGTGCTGGATGAAAAACAATTGCTGTCTGCCGTGAGCCGGAGCCTGTCATGACCCCAGAGCAAATGCGTGATGCGTCGTTGCTCGAACTGTTCAGCCTTGAGGCCGAAGCGCAGACCCAGGTGCTGAGCGCCGGGTTGTTGGCCTTGGAGCGCAATCCGCGGCAGGCGGATCAACTGGAAGCCTGTATGCGTGCGGCGCACTCGCTCAAGGGCGCAGCGCGCATTGTCGGGGTTGACGCCGGAGTCAGCGTTGCCCATGTCATGGAAGATTGCCTGGTTGGTGCGCAGGAGGGGCGGTTGTTTCTGCGCCCGGAACATATCGACGCCCTGCTGCAGGGCACGGACCTGTTGATGCGCATCGCCACCCCTGGCGATGTTTCGATTGATGCGGCGGTCCAGGCGTTTCTGGTGCAGATGGCGGTGCTGCTGGATCCGGCGGCGACTGCTGCGGTCGTTCCCGAACCGCCCATCCCCAGCGCCCCAGTTGTCAGTCCGCCGGCACTCCTGTCCAGCGCGCCCGAGCACCTGTCGATGCCCGAGCCTGCGCCATTGGCGCCGCCAGACGAGCCCGTTGTTGCCGTGCCGGTCAGCGGGCGTCGGAGCAAGCGCAGCAGTGAGGGCTCGGAGCGCGTGTTGCGGGTGACCGCCGAGCGTTTGAACAGCCTGCTGGACCTCTCGAGCAAGTCGTTGGTCGAGACGCAGCGGCTCAAGCCTTACCTGGCCACCTTGCAGCGGCTCAAGCGCATGCAGAACCAGAGCATTCGAGCCCTTGATGGCCTGAAGCATCAATTGGAAGCAAGCGGTCAGAGCGCTGAAGTGCAGGAAGCGCTGGCGTTGGCACAGCGTCTGTTGGGTGAAACGCAACAGATCCTTCTGCAACAGGCCGCGGACCTTGACGAGTTTGGCTGGCAGGCCAGCCAGCGCGCGCAGCTGCTTTACGATACAGCGCTGGCCTGCCGGATGCGTCCCTTCGCCGATGTACTGACGGGACAGAGCCGCATGGTGCGCGACCTCGGTCGCTCGCTGAACAAGCAGGTGCGGCTGGAAATCGAAGGCGAAAAAACGCAGGTCGACCGCGATGTGCTTGAGCGGCTCGAAGCGCCTTTGACGCACCTGTTGCGCAACGCCGTTGATCACGGCATTGAAACGCCTGAGCAGCGCTTATTGGCGGGTAAGCCCCTGGAGGGTCGAATTCGTCTTCGCGCCTCGCATCAGGCGGGATTGTTGGTGTTGGAACTGCGCGATGACGGTGCCGGGGTTGATCTGGAGCACTTACGTCACGCCATTGTCGAGCGCCAGTTGTCCCCTGCGGAAACCGTGGCGCAGATGAGTGAGTCCGAACTGCTCACCTTCCTGTTCCTGCCCGGTTTCAGTTTGCGCGATACCGTGACTGAAGTCTCCGGCCGTGGTGTTGGGCTTGACGCTGTGCAGCACATGGTCCGCCAACTGCGTGGGTCAATCGAGTTGACCCAGGTCAGCGGTCAGGGCAGCTGTTTCCACCTTGAAGTTCCACTGACCTTGTCAGTGGTGCGCAGCCTGGTCGTTGAGGTGGGGGGAGAGGCCTATGCCTTCCCGCTGGCCCATATTGAACGCACGCTGGAGTTGCCGGCTGAGGCGGTCGTGCAGATCGACGGGCGTCAGCACTTCTGGCATGAAGGCCGACATATCGGCCTGGTCGCGGCTAGCCAGCTATTGAACAGGCCGACTAGCGCCTCTGATGGGCAAGGCATCAAGGTGGTGGTGATCCGTGAGCGCGAGACACTCTATGGGGTTGCGGTCGAGCGCCTGATCGGTGAGCGGGTGCTGGTGGTGATGCCGCTCGACGCCCGTTTGGGCAAGGTCCAGGATATTTCTGCCGGTGCGTTGCTGGATGACGGTTCGGTGGTCCTGATCATTGATGTGGAGGACTTGCTGCGCTCGGTTGAAAAGCTGCTCAGTACCGGTAGCCTGGAGCGCATTGAGCGTGGTCGGGGCGTTGCCAGCAACAGCGTACGCAAGCGCATTCTGGTGGTCGATGACTCGCTGACCGTGCGTGAGCTGCAGCGCAAGCTGCTGAGCAATTGCGGTTATGACGTCGCGGTAGCGGTTGATGGCATGGATGGCTGGAATGCCCTGCGCAGCGAAGACTTTGATTTGCTCATCACCGATATCGACATGCCGCGCATGGACGGTATCGAACTGGTTACCCTGCTGCGTCGTGACAATCGATTGCAGTCGCTGCCGGTGATGGTGGTCTCCTATAAGGACCGTGAAGAGGATCGCCGACGTGGACTTGATGCCGGTGCCGACTACTATTTGGCAAAGGCCAGTTTTCACGATGATGCCTTGATCGATGCCGTGGTGGAACTGATCGGGGGAGCACAGGGATGAGAGTCGCCATTGTCAACGATATGCCCTTGGCGGTTGAGGCCTTGCGCCGAGCCTTGGCGTTTGAGCCCGCGCACCAGGTGGTCTGGGTCGCGAGCAACGGTGCCGAGGCGGTGCAGCGTTGCACCGAGTTGCTCCCGGACCTGATCCTGATGGACCTGATCATGCCGGTGATGGATGGTGTTGAGGCTACCCGGCGGATCATGGCCGAAACACCCTGCGCCATCGTCATCGTCACGGTCGACCGTAAACAGAATGTGCACCGGGTCTTTGAGGCCATGGGGCATGGCGCCCTGGATGTGGTCGATACGCCCGCCTTGGGCGGCGGTGAGCCCAGAGAGGCAGCGGCCCCGCTGTTGCGCAAGATCCTCAACATCAGCTGGCTGATCGGCCAGCGCAATGCCGCGCTGCAGCCGTTGAACACACACTTGCGGGATGCGGCGCAGCGTCAGAGGCTGGTTGCCATTGGCTCTTCGGCGGGTGGTCCGGCCGCACTCGAAGTGTTACTCAAGGGCCTGCCGCGCAACTTTTCCGCCGCGATCGTTCTGGTTCAGCACGTCGATCAGGTGTTTGCCGCCGGCATGGCCGACTGGCTGGCGAGTGCTTCTGGCTTGAACGTACGCCTGGCACTTGAGGGCGAGCCGCCGCAGCCCGGTCAGGTGTTGCTGGCGGGAACCAATCACCACATTCGGTTGTTGAGCAATGGCACCCTTGGTTATACCGCTGAACCGGTGAACGAAATCTATCGTCCCTCGATCGATGTGTTTTTCGAGAGCGTGGCACGGTTCTGGCGTGGTGATGCGGTCGGTGTGTTGCTTACCGGTATGGGCCGTGATGGTGCCCAGGGGTTGAAGTTGATGCGCCAGCAGGGGTTTCTGACGATCGCCCAGGATCAGCAAAGTAGCGCCGTTTACGGTATGCCCAAGGCTGCTGCGGCCATTGATGCAGCGGTGGAGGTTCGTTCGCTGGAACGCATTGCCCCCCGACTGCTGGAAATTTTTTCAAAATGACAATATCTATTGAAGCGGGCCGTTTGGCCGGCAGAGGCCAGGTGACAGCGCATGAATGATTTACCGATCAGTGGCTTTCCGAGCACCAATGAGAATTCAGCGATGGTTCTGCTGGTAGATGATCAGGCCATGATCGATGAAGCGGTGCGACGCGGCCTGGCCCAGGAAGAGAACATCGATTTTCATTTCTGTGCCGACCCTCATCAGGCAGTGGCCCAGGCGATCCGTATCAAGCCGACCGTGATCCTCCAGGATTTGATCATGCCCGGTCTTGATGGCCTGACGCTGGTACGTGAATACCGCAGCAATCCGGCCACCCAGGACATTCCGATCATCGTCCTTTCCACCAAGGAAGACCCTCTGGTCAAGAGCGCCGCGTTTGCTGCCGGTGCCAACGATTACCTGGTCAAGTTGCCGGACAACATCGAGTTGGTGGCGCGAATTCGTTACCACTCGCGCTCGTACCTGACCCTGCTGCAGCGTGACGAGGCCTACCGGGCCTTGCGGGTCAGCCAGCAACAGTTGCTCGACACCAACCTGGTGCTGCAGCGGTTGATGCACTCCGATGGCTTGACCGGGTTGTCCAATCGCCGCCACTTCGACGAGTACCTTGAGCTGGAATGGCGCCGTTCAATCCGCGAGCAGACACAATTGTCGCTGTTGATGATTGATGTCGACTACTTCAAGGCGTTCAACGATACCTTTGGCCACCTGGCTGGCGATGAGGCCTTGCGCAAGGTCGCCGAGGCCATTCGCAGCTCCTGCAGCCGGCCCAGCGACCTGCCGGCGCGCTATGGTGGTGAGGAGTTCGCGCTGGTGCTGCCCAATACCTCTCCGGGCGGCGCCCGCCTGGTGGCCGAGAAACTGCGCCAGACCGTGGAAGCGCTGCAGATTGCACACACCCTGCCAGAGGCCGGCTCAAGCCTGACGGTCAGTATTGGCCTGGCGACGCACATCCCAGCGGTTGGTAGCCATTGCCGGCAGCTGATTTCGGCGGCGGACAAAGGCTTGTACCTGGCCAAGAATGGCGGGCGCAACCAGGTCGGGGTGGCCTGAGGCGAGTTTTCTTGCGGCAGGCCGTCGGGCGGGCTGCCGCAGGCATTTGAGTGCGTTATACTCTCCGGCTTTTGACAGATTACGCACGAGAGCTGCCCGCCCATGGAAATCAACCCGATCCTGAACACCATCAAGGACCTGACCGAGCGCTCCGAGACTATTCGGGGGTATCTTTGACTACGATCAAAAGCATGAGCGCCTGATCGAAGTCAACCGCGAGCTTGAAGACCCGAACGTCTGGAACAAGCCCGAATACGCCCAGGAACTGGGCCGTGAGCGCGCCATGCTGGCGCAGATCGTCGAGACCCTGGACGAAATGTCCGGTGGCCTGGCCGATTGCCGTGACCTGCTGGACATGGCCGTTGAAGAAGACGACGAAGCCGCTGTCGAGGACGTCGTCAGTGAACTCGACCGCCTGCGCGTCGCGCTCGAGAAGCTCGAGTTCCGTCGCATGTTCAGCGGCGAGATGGACATGAACAACGCCTACCTGGACATCCAGGCCGGTTCCGGCGGTACCGAGGCTCAGGATTGGGCCAACATTCTGCTGCGCATGTACTTGCGCTGGGCCGACAAGCGCGGCTTCGATACCACGATCATGGAGCTGTCCGAAGGCGAAGTGGCCGGTATCAAGGGCGCCACCCTGCATATCAAGGGTGAGTATGCCTTCGGCTGGTTGCGCACCGAGATCGGTGTTCACCGCCTGGTGCGCAAGAGCCCGTTCGACTCTGGCAACCGCCGTCATACCTCGTTCTCGGCGGTGTTCGTCTCGCCCGAGATCGATGACAAGGTCGAAATCGATATCAACCCGTCCGACCTGCGAATCGATACCTATCGTTCGTCCGGTGCCGGCGGTCAGCACGTTAACACCACCGACTCGGCGGTGCGGATTACCCACGTCCCGACCAACACCGTGGTCAGCTGCCAGAACGAACGCTCCCAGCACGCCAACAAGGACACCGCCATGAAAATGCTGCGGGCCAAGTTGTACGAGCAGGAAATGCAGAAGCGTAACGCCGCCTCCCAGGCCCTTGAAGACAGCAAGTCCGATATTGGCTGGGGGCATCAGATCCGTTCCTACGTGCTTGATGCATCGCGGATCAAGGACCTGCGTACCGGCATCGAACGCAGCGACTGCGACAAGGTGCTCGACGGCGATCTCGACGAATACCTGGAGGCCAGTCTCAAGCAGGGGCTATAACCCCTCCGAGACCTGCCACAAGTCCCTCGCCCGACGGGCGAGGGCAACGAACCCGTGATGGAAAATGTGAAGACATGAGCGACCTACAACTCGATCCGCAAGACCTGCAACAGGAAGAAAACAACCTGATCGCCCTGCGCAAGGAAAAACTTGCCGCTGTGCGCGAACAGGGTCAGGCCTTCCCCAACGACTTCCGCCGTGACAGCTACTGCAACGACCTGCAGAAACAGTATGTCGACAAGACCAAGGAAGAGCTGGAAGCTGCAGCGATCCCGGTCAAGGTTGCCGGCCGTATCATGCTCAACCGTGGTTCGTTCATGGTGATTCAGGACATGACCGGTCGTATCCAGGTCTACGTCAACCGCAAGACCTTGCCGGAAGAAACCCTGGCTGCGGTCAAGACCTGGGACCTGGGCGACATCATCGCCGCTGAAGGCACCCTGGCGCGTTCCGGCAAGGGCGACCTGTACGTGGAAATGACCAACGTGCGCCTGCTGACCAAGTCGCTGCGCCCGCTGCCAGACAAGCACCACGGCCTGACCGATACCGAAACCCGCTACCGTCAGCGCTACGTTGACCTGATCGTCAACGAAGACACCCGCCAGACGTTCCGCGTTCGTTCGCAGGTCATCAGCCACATCCGCAGTTTCCTGGCCAAGCGCGACTTCCTTGAAGTCGAAACGCCGATGCTGCAGACCATCCCTGGCGGTGCCGCGGCCAAGCCGTTTGAAACCCACCACAACGCGCTGGACCTGCCAATGTTCCTGCGTATTGCCCCGGAGCTGTACCTCAAGCGCCTGGTGGTCGGTGGTTTCGAGCGTGTGTTCGAGATCAACCGCAACTTCCGTAACGAAGGTGTGTCGACGCGTCACAACCCTGAGTTCACCATGCTGGAGTTCTACCAGGCGTACGCCGATTACGAAGACAACATGGACCTCACCGAAGAACTGTTCCGCGAACTGGCGCAACTGGTTCTGGGCAGCACTGACGTGCCGTATCAGGGCAAGGTGTTCCATTTCGGCGAGCCGTTCCAGCGTATTTCGGTGTTCGATTCGATCCTCAAGTACAACCCGGAAATCACCGCTGCCGACCTGCAGGACATCGACAAGGCGCGCGCCCTGGCCAAGAAGGCCGGTGCCGACGTCAAAGGTTTCGAGGGCCTGGGCAAGCTGCAGACCATGATTTTCGAAGAACTGGTCGAGCATAAACTCGAGCAGCCGACCTTCATCACCGAATACCCGTTCGAAGTGTCGCCATTGGCACGTCGCAACAACAAGAACCCGAACGTCACCGACCGTTTCGAGCTGTTCATCGGTGGCCGTGAAATCGCCAACGCCTACTCCGAGCTCAACGATGCCGAAGACCAGGCCGAACGCTTCATGGCGCAGGTGGCCGACAAGGATGCCGGTGACGACGAAGCCATGCACTACGATGCCGACTTCGTACGTGCCCTGGAGTACGGCATGCCGCCTACCGCCGGTGAAGGCATTGGTATCGACCGCCTGGTCATGCTGCTGACTGACTCGCCGTCGATCCGTGACGTGATCCTGTTCCCGCACATGCGCCCACAGGCCTGAGCGTACTGAACAAGCCGCCTTCCGGGGCGGCTTTTTCTTGCCCGCAATAAGTTGATCGAATCGACAGCAATTCATAGAGGTAGACCTGTAGTGACTCCTGCAATGGCTCAACAAGGTGCTGCTGGCGTGGCCACAGCGGTGGCGGAAAGTGTTCAGTACCAGGGGCGCAAGGCGAGCCGTCGTGGCAGTGAGCAGCGTCGTCAGGAGATTCTCGACGCGGCGATGCGCATCGTTGTCCGTGATGGCGTGCGGGGTGTGCGGCACCGTGCGGTAGCCGCCGAGGCAGGGGTGCCCTTGTCGGCCACCACCTACTACTTCAAGGATATCGAAGACCTGCTGATCGACAGCTTTGCCCAGTACGTGGAGCGCAGCGCTGCGTACATGGCCAAGCTCTGGGAGCACACCGAAGTGGTGCTGCGTCAGTTGTTGTCTCAGGGCGACGGCAGTCCACAATCCCGGGCGCGGCTGGCCGACGAAGTGGCGAAGATGATGAGCGAGTATGTGCAACGCCAACTGCATAACCGCCGCAACTTCCTGATGGCCGAGCAGGCCTTTCGCCAGGAGGCGCTGCTGTGTCCGAAATTGGCCGAACTGGTCAAGTCGCACGAGCAGATTTTGCTACGCGGCGCGGGCCAGATGCTTCAGGTCGTGGGCTCGCGTGAACCTCAGCAGGACGCCTTGGTGTTGACGGCGATAATCGAGCAGATGGAATATCAGGGCCTGCTCGATGCTGAACGACCACACGCCGAAGCGCAGATGCTCGCTATTCTTACGCGATACCTGCATCTGGTATTGGCTGCGGTCTAAGGCACGATCCATTTCAAGGAGAACCTGATGAAAGCCTGGCGTGTGCTGTTGGCCTTGTCGTTTTTACTGCTTGGCGGTTGTCTGGTGACCTTCAATGAACCCATTCCGGCGAATCAGCCGGCGCCCAAGGCGTTGCTCGGTAGCTGGAGCAGCAAGGATGCCTGGGGCGAACCCTTGAAACTGCTGATCAGTCGCACGGGGGGCAATGCCTACAAGGCAGTGGCCACGGCCAAGGGCAAGCCACGGCAGGAATATACCTTCACGGTCTCGCGTCACGGTAACCGCTGGTATTTCTCGGCTGGCGTGCCGAAAAAGCTCGGCGGGAACTTCCTGATTGCCGGTTTTGACGTGATCGGTAACAACGAGTTAGTGCTCTACAACCTTGATGTTGAACGGATCAACCAGGCGTTGGAGCAGAAGGCACTCAGTGGTCAACGTTACGAAGTGCCGGAAGATAATGGTGAGGGTGTCTTGATCGACAGCCCTGCACAACAGGTTTTCGCCTATCTGGATGACCCTGCCAACTCCGATCTGTTCATCGAAGTCGCGCGGTTCCAGCGCGCAGGCAAATAACCGATTCGAAGCAAGGAGTGTGGTGTGGACGAGTACCAGCAGACGATACGCGGCCTGTCTGATCGCATTGTTCAGGCACAGACGCCGATCCGCGTGCTCGATGCGGTGAAGTGGGACGATAGCATCCGCCAGGGGTTCCTCAAGGCCAAGGGCAAAGAGTTGCCGAAGGTGGACCGTGAGTACTATCTAGGTCGACCACTGTCCTTTGACTCCAGTGCGGTGAAGCTTGAGTTTCAGAACATCGAGCGTGATATTACGCGCCAGCTTGGCCAGTTCAACCCGGTTGGGCAGATCATGCGACGCATGTGCAAGGAGTACCGCATGGTGGTGCGCATGCTCGAGGCGCGCGGCACCGAGGATTTCGGGCTGATCTCCCAGGAGCTCTACGGCGCCGCATCCGATGCCTTTCATGCCGGTGACCCGACCCTGTCCGATCTGGGCCTGATGCTCTCCGACTACCTGAACAACATCGATTGCCTGGGTGACTTGAAGGACGAGCCGAAGAACCTTACCGCCAAGCAGGCCGTGGAAATACTTCAGCATCGCTTGAACAAGGTGTTCGGTGAGGCGGAAGAGACCATCCGTGTATTCGAGTCGGACGGTATCGTTGCCGACGCGGCCGCCGGTGCCGACTACATCAAGATCCGCGCTGACGCGATGTTCAACAACCGCGATGTCCGCGCGTTGGAGGTCCATGAGGGGCTGGTGCATGTCGGCACCACCCTCAACGGCCTGAACCAGCCGATCTGTACCTTTCTGTCCAAAGGCCCGCCTTCTTCCACGGTCACCCAAGAGGGGCTGGCGATCCTCATGGAGGTGATTGCTTTCGCCTCGTACCCCAGCCGGCTGCGCAAGCTGACCAACCGCACCCGTGCCATTCACATGGTCGAGGAGGGGGCCGATTTCCTCCAGGTGTTCGAGTTCTTTCGCGCTCAAGGGTTTGGCATGCAGGAGAGCTATGGCAATGCCAGCCGCGTGTTTCGTGGCTCGGTGCCCAATGGGTTGCCATTTACCAAGGACTTGTCCTATCTCAAGGGCTTTATCATGGTTTACAACTATATTCAGTTGGCCGTGCGTAAAGGCAAGCTTGAGCAGATTCCTTTGCTGTTTTGCGGCAAGACGACGCTGGAAGATATGCGGACTCTGCGCCAATTGGTCGACGAAGGCCTGGTGGAGCCGCCCAAGTACCTGCCTGAGCAGTTCCGCGACTTGAACGCGCTGTCGGCCTGGATGTGCTTCTCCAACTTCCTCAATCACTTGAGCCTGGACCGTATTGAAGCCGACTACTCGAACATTCTCTGACGTCCTTGGCAGGCCGCTGTGCCTGCTTCTTGTGCTGTTGAGTCTGGCCGGCTGCAGTGCCTTGCTGTTTTACCCCGAGCCGGGCGAGCCCTTCACGCCGAAGCGGGCCAAGCTTGAGTACCGTGACCTCACCCTGACCGCTGCAGACGGTACGCGCCTGCATGGTTGGTGGTTGCCGGCCAAGGAGGGGGTAGCGGTCAAGGGGACGGTGCTGCACCTGCATGGCAACGGTGGCAACCTGGCGTTGCACCTGGGCGGCAGTTGGTGGCTACCGGAGCAGGGCTATCAGGTGTTGATGATCGACTACCGGGGTTATGGCTTGTCGGAAGGCACGCCGAGCTTGCCGGAAGTCTATGACGACATTGCCGCGGCGATGGACTGGCTGCAGCAGGCGCCTGAAGCGCAGGGTAAGCCGCTGGTGTTGCTGGGGCAAAGCCTGGGTGGCGCCCTGGCCATCCATTACCTGGCGCAACACCCTGAGCAATCACATCGGATCAAGGCCATGGTTTTCGACGGAGTGCCGGCCAGTTACCGGGATGTCGGGCGTAGCGCCTTGAGTTCGAACTGGTTGACCTGGCCTCTGCAGGTTCCGCTGTCATGGCTGGTGCCGGATGGCGACAGCGCCTTGCGCTCGGTCGGGCAATTGTCCGGGGTTCCGAAGTTGATCTACCACAGCATCGACGACACCACCGTACCCATGGTCAATGGTATCCGTCTGTATCAGGCAGCCCCACCACCGCGCGTGCTGCAGTTGACCCGTGGTGGTCATGTGCAGACCTTCAACGACCCGATTTGGCGTAAGGTAATGCTGCGCTTTCTGGAAGACCCTGAACATTTCAATGGACTGCGACGTTTGGCCGAAGTCCCCAATTACCCTGACGAGAAGTAGTAATGAGTGAAGAACGCAACGCCATCCCGCTGATCATCACCGGTGTCTGCAGCATCATTGGCACTGTCGGTGCGCTTTGGTATTACGGCTACCTGCATTTTGCCAAGCCGGAGGATGCGCTGCTGCTGTCCGACTTCACCATGCTCAAGACTGTTCCCGGTGAAGACTACAAGGTTTCGCTCAGCCCGGCGCCACAGGTGGCGCAATGCATCGATGGCGTGTTGGTGCTGTTCGACACCCAGCAGAAGGGCCTGACCGGCGTACTGGTCGACAACAAGAAGCAGGCGGTGCGCTGCATGGGGCAGGAGACGCCGCAGCAGGTACAGTAATACCGTCAATTGGCGGCGTCCCTATCGCTGGCAAACCCGGCACCCACCGGTTTCAGTCGTTGGACGCCTCTTTTTCCGCGCTTAAGGTCTGCAGGTAGTGTCGGGACAACGCTAGAAACCGGGGTGTTGGCCCGATGTCTTCATACAGCGGATTACCTTCCTCATCGGTCTCGATGACCTGTTGACCGCGGACATAAGGGAAGCTGGCCTCCAGCTCTTCGAGCGCGGCGCCAAGCAGTTCGCCGAGCAGTTCCTCGGGTTGACGCTTGGGGTACATCTCGGCCAGCGCCGCCAGACGCGCCGCGGCTTCGACATCCAGGTGCAACACATAACCGGTAGGGCTCATGCGCCCCGTGGCGGTCTGTTCCCAGTTCTGGGCAAGTTCGCGGATTTTCATGGTGACCTCGTTGAAGACGGATGGCCTTCTTTCAGCGTAGCTACTGGTCGCACTTTGGTCTGCCTTGAAGCACAGGCGGTACTGCGGCACTCTGATGTCATCGCTGTTTGCCCGCGTTGGAGATGAAGGCTGATGACTGGTATTGATGTGCGCTTGCGTGAAGACGTCCATCTGTTGGGCGAATTGTTGGGGGACACCGTACGCGAACAGTACGGCGAAGCTTTCCTGCAGAAAATCGAGGACATTCGTCGCAGCGCCAAGGCGGACCGCAGTGGCAGTGCCGAGCAACTGAGCTCCAGCCTCGACGGCTTGTCCGAGGACGAGTTGCTGCCGGTGGCCCGAGCGTTCAACCAGTTTCTCAACCTGGCCAACATCGCCGAACAGTACCAGTTGATCCGCCGCCGCGACGCGGATCAGCCCGAGCCGTTCGAGGCCAGGGTGCTTCCCGAATTGCTCGACCGCCTGAAAAAGGCGGGTCACAGTCCTGACGCATTGGCCCGTCAGCTCGGCAAACTGAGCATCGAACTGGTGCTGACTGCGCACCCGACCGAAGTCGCCCGCCGCACCTTGATTCACAAGTACGATGCCATCGCCGCGCAGTTGGCGGCTCAAGACCACCGCGACCTGACACCCGCCGAGCGTGCGCAGGTCCGCGAGCGTCTGCAGCGGCTGATTGCCGAAGCTTGGCATACCGAAGAAATCCGCCGTACCCGACCCACCCCGGTCGATGAAGCCAAATGGGGCTTTGCGGTCATTGAGAACTCGCTCTGGCAGGCTATCCCCAACCACCTGCGCAAGGCGGACAAGGCCTTGTTCGCGGCCACGGGCCTGCACCTGCCGCTAGAAGCTGCGCCGATTCGATTTGCCTCGTGGATGGGCGGTGACCGCGACGGTAACCCCAATGTCACCGCCACGGTCACACGCGAAGTGCTGTTGCTGGCCCGCTGGATGGCGGCAGACCTGTTCCTGCGAGACGTTGATTTTCTGGCTGCCGAGTTGTCCATGCAGCAGGCCAGCCCGGCGCTGCGGGCCAGGGTGGGTGAGCATGCCGAACCCTACCGGGCGTTGCTCAAGCAACTGCGCGAGCGCCTGCGGGCAACCCGAAGCTGGGCGCAGTCGTCACTGGCTGTTACGCAACCGGCATCCGCCGAGGTCTTGCACGACAATCACGACCTGATTGAGCCGTTGCGGCTCTGCTATGAGTCGTTGCATGAGTGCGGCATGGGCGTTATCGCTGATGGCCCGCTGCTCGACACCTTGCGTCGAGCAGTGACCTTTGGCCTGTTCCTGGTGCGCCTGGATGTGCGTCAGGACGCAGCACGGCACGCTTCGGCGTTGAGTGAGATCACCGATTATCTGGGGCTGGGGCGCTATGAGGATTGGGATGAAGAGGCGCGTATCGCCTTCCTGCAGACCGAACTGAACAACCGTCGTCCATTGTTGCCACGGCATTTCCGGCCTCAGGCCGAGACGGCTGAAGTGCTTGCGACCTGCAGTGAAATCGCTGCCGCCCCGGCAGCCTCGCTGGGGTCTTATGTGATCTCCATGGCCGGCGCGGCTTCAGACGTGCTGGCGGTACAGTTGCTGCTCAAGGAGGCGGGCGTTGCCCGTCCGATGCGGGTTGTGCCGTTGTTCGAAACACTGGCCGACCTGGACAATGCCGGGCCGGTCATGCAGCGTCTGCTGGGCCTGCCGGGCTATCGTGCGGGTTTGCACGGCCCTCAGGAAGTGATGATCGGCTACTCCGATTCGGCCAAGGACGCCGGTACCACAGCAGCGGCCTGGGCCCAGTACCGCGCCCAGGAAACCCTGGTGGAGATCTGTCGAGGGCAGAACGTCGAATTGCTGCTGTTCCACGGTCGTGGCGGTACTGTGGGCCGTGGCGGCGGCCCGGCCCATGCGGCGATCCTGTCGCAGCCACCGGGCTCGGTGGCCGGCAGGTTCCGTACCACCGAGCAGGGCGAAATGATCCGTTTCAAATTCGGCCTGCCGGACATCGCGGAGCAGAACCTGAACCTGTACCTGGCTGCGGTGCTCGAGGCGACCCTGTTGCCACCGCCACCCCCGCAACCGGCGTGGCGCGGCTTGATGGACCAACTCGCGGCGGATGGTCTGAAGGCTTACCGCAGTGTGGTGCGTGACAACCCGGAGTTCGTTGAGTATTTCCGTCAGGCCACGCCGGAGCAGGAACTGGGCCGCTTGCCGTTGGGCAGTCGGCCGGCCAAACGCCGTGCGGGCGGTATTGAAAGCCTGCGGGCGATTCCGTGGATCTTCGGTTGGACCCAGACGCGGCTCATGCTGCCGGCCTGGTTGGGCTGGGAGGCGGCGTTGAGCAATGCACTGGCGCGCGGGCAAGGTGGGCTGCTGGCAGAAATGCGTGAGCAATGGCCGTTCTTCCGTACCCGTATCGACATGCTCGAAATGGTCCTGGCCAAGGCCGATGTTGAAATTGCGCGTTCCTATGATGAGCGTCTGGTGCAATCGCAACTGCGACCTTTGGGTGCACATCTGCGCGACCTATTGTCGCAGGCGTGCCAGGTTGTACTGGGGCTTACCGGGCAGCCGGTGCTACTTGCACACAGCCCCGATACCCTGGAGTTCATTCGTTTGCGCAATACCTATCTGGACCCGCTGCATCTGCTCCAGGCTGATCTCCTGGCCCGCTCGCGCACCCGTGATGCCGCTCTGGACAGCCCTTTGGAGCAGGCATTGCTGGTGACGGTGGCAGGTATCGCGGCAGGCTTGCGGAACACGGGTTGAGGCGTGCTTGCGCCGGGTTGCGCCCGGCGCAACCAGAGCATGACAGGGCCTTCGGCAGCAGGTTATTCCGACTTTGGGGCGCTTGTGTGGCCGAAAGCTGCTGTGTATCTTGAGCAGCCTTTTGACCGAATTGTGGTCATGACCTAATTCCGGGATTTTGCCCTAGCGGCGAATCCTTTGATTTGCTTATAAAAATTGAGGAGCACAAGATGCGTGTAATTCTGCTGGGAGCTCCCGGGGCCGGTAAAGGTACTCAGGCAAAGTTCATCACCGAAAAGTTTGGTATTCCACAGATCTCCACCGGTGACATGCTGCGTGCCGCCGTCAAGGCGGGTACTCCGCTGGGCCTCGAGGCCAAGGCGATCATGGACGCTGGCAAGCTGGTTTCCGACGAGTTGATCATCAACCTGGTCAAGGACCGTATCGCTCAGCCTGACTGCGCGAAGGGCTTCCTGTTCGACGGTTTCCCTCGCACCATTCCCCAGGCCGAAGCCCTGGTAACTGCCGGTGTTGAGCTGGATGCCGTTGTCGAGATCGCTGTGGCTGACGAGGAAATCGTCAAGCGTATTGCCGGCCGCCGTGTTCACGAGGCCTCGGGTCGCGTCTACCACGTGATCTACAACCCGCCAAAGGTTGAAGGCAAGGACGATGAGACCGGCGATTCGCTGGTTCAGCGTAAAGACGACACTGAAGAAACCGTACGTCACCGCCTGGCGGTCTACCACGACCAGACCAAACCGCTGGTGGACTTCTACCAGAAGCTGGCTGCCGCCAATGGCAAGCCGAAGTACAGCCACATTGAAGGCGTTGGCTCTGTTGAGGCCATCACTGCCAAGGTGCTGGAAGCGCTGAGCTGATTTATTGCTCCAGCCCTTGAACAACGGCCCGCTTGCGGGCCGTTGTTGTTTATAATGCCGCTCTTTTTTCTTTCGCCTGGAATCACCGATGACCACTTTGCTGGCCCTGGATACCGCCACTGAAGCCTGCTCCGTTGCCCTGCTGCATGACGGCAAGGTGTTGAGCCACTACGAGGTGATTCCGCGCCTGCATGCGCAGAAGCTGCTGCCAATGATCCAGACCCTGCTCGCCGAGGCGGGTATCGCGTTGTCGGCGCTTGATGCCATTGCCTTCGGTCGCGGTCCAGGCGCTTTCACCGGTGTCCGTATCGCTATTGGTGTGGTCCAGGGCCTGGCCTTCGCGCTGGAGCGTCCGGTGCTGCCGGTATCGAATCTGGCCGTGCTGGCGCAGCGGGCAATGCGTGAACAGGGTGTGCAGCAGGTCGCCGCTGCCATCGACGCCCGTATGGATGAAGTGTACTGGGGCTGCTACCAGTCGACGGCAGGTGAAATGCGCCTGCTGGGTGAAGAGGCTGTGCTGCCACCGGAGCAGGTGGCCTTGCCAGCAGGTGCTACCGGGGACTGGTTTGGTGCGGGTACGGGCTGGGGCTATGCCGAGCGCCTTGCGGTCAAGGTCAGCGCCCAGGACGCCAGCCTGCTGCCTCATGCCCAGGACCTGCTCAGCCTGGCAACGTTTGCCTGGCAGCGTGGCGAGGCAATCGCCGCTGATCTGGCGCAGCCGGTCTACCTGCGCGATAAGGTGGCCACGCCTAAGGCGCGCTGAGCGCCGCCGGTCAGTTAGCGCCAGCAACCCCGAATCTTTTGCCTGATCTGTGGTCCAGTTATCAGTCAGGCATTTGCGAAGGCTCTCGGGTGCCGCTAAATTGCCATCATTGCTCCTGAGTATTCCGCCATGCGTATCGACGGTTTTTCCTCGCAGTCTTATCCGGTCAAACGCTCCGCGCGTAAGGCGCCGCTGCGTGAAGAAGAACTGGACGACGATATTCCGGGTGAATTTGAAACCCAGGCGCAGCCATCGGCGGGTACAGGTGCCAGCCGTAGTGCGGGTCTTCCCGTCCGTCAGCAGGACATGATCTTTCCTCGGGCCAGCAACAAGCGCACTGCCAAGGCCCTTAGCAGCTACCTGACCACCGCCGGCTTTGTGGATTGGGAGATGGAAGTGCTCGGGCTGGACCTGTACATTTGACGGATGATTCCCTCATCCCTTCCTTATTTTCTGGGTTGCCCGTCCTGGAGTGAAAGCGCCTGGCGCGAGTACCTGTACCCCGCTGACGCGAAAACCACCGACTTCCTTGGGCTTTACTGCCAGGTGTTCAATGCCGTAGAAGGCAACACCACGTTCTATGCCCGCCCGGCTGCTGCCACGGTTCAGCGTTGGGCGCAGATCATGCCTGAGCACTTCCGTTTTACCGCCAAGTTTCCTGGCGACATCAGCCATGGCGGTGACCTGCGCGAGCAACTGAGTGCTGCCCAGGGTTTCATTGAGTTGCTGCGGCCTTTGGGGCAGCGGGTCGCCCCTTACTGGCTGCAAATGCCGGCCAGTTTTGGGCCTTCGCGGCTTGCGGAGTTGGTCGGGTTTCTGGACGAAGTCGGTGTGCCTGTCGCAGTAGAGGTTCGCCATGCGGACTTCTTTGCCAAGGGGGAAGAGGAGCGCCTGCTCAATCGCCTGCTAATGGAGCGGGGCGTGGAGCGTATTTGCCTGGACCCGCGTGCGTTGTTCAGTTGCACATCCCGCGAGGCCTCGGTGCTGCATGCCCAAGCCAAGAAGCCCAAGGTACCGCCACGGCCCGCCGCATTCACCGCGTGCCCGCAGGTGCGTTTTATCGGGCACCCCGAGCTTGCTGCCAATGAGCCATTTTTGCGGCCTTGGCTGGATAAGGTTGCGGCCTGGATCGAAGAGGGGCGCACCCCCTACGTTTTCCTGCACACAGCCGACAATCGCCTGGCCGCTGCGCTGGCTCAACGTTTTCATCAGGGCTTGATGGAGCGGCTGCCGGGTCTGGCGCCATTGCCTGAGTTGGAAAGGGCACCACTTGCCGAGCAGTTGGGCCTGCTCTAGTCGGTTAGTGGACGGCTTGCCGTCACGCGGCGAGGCGTACGTTGTTCAGGACCACCGGGCGAGCCCAGCGCAGGTCGAAGTCCAGGTGCTTCTGTTGTTCGATCAGCGTGTGCTCATCGAATGGTTCTGCAGCCTTGTCCAGCAGGTCCATCTCGAACTCGGCTATTGGCAGGTGCAGTGGGCGTGCTTGAGGGGCCGGGCCTGGCTCAGGTGTGGGCTGCCCGGCGCTGAGTACGATTGGCCGAACCCAGCTGTTGCTGATGTCCAGTTGGCGTTGTTGCTCGATCAACTCGGCGGCGCTGAAGGGGGGCGCCGGTTTTTCCAGCAGTTCCGGCTCGAACTCGGCGATCGGCAGAAACAGGGGCTCAGGTGGGATGATCTCGCTGTCCTGAACATCGCAGTCGCGCTGGCTATTGATCTGTGCCAGGGTCTGGCTGCCGCCTACGGGTTCGCCTGTGGTGGCATCTACCGGGGCACTCGCCAGTGTTGTCGCTTCACTGCCTTCAGCCTGTTGCTCCGCCAAGGCCCGGGCAAAGAAGTCTTGCCACAGGTGGCTTACGCCACCCAATGCCTGGGTGTTGTGGCGGCTATAGTCGCCGACGGGCGACAGGTAGCCTGAATTGAGCTGAAGAATGTCTGACATGGCAGTCGGAGGCTGTCCGGGTCTGGCAAAATACTGAGTACTTTCGTTATCGGCCACGGCCGCCGATCATTTAATTTTTTTTGGATGCACGAACTATGGTTGAGCAACTGGCGGACAGCCGTCTGCGGGTCGAGGCGTTGTCGCCCGAGTATCAGGGGCATGCCGAGCAATGGGCACAACGCCTGGGCTTGCCGCTGGATGACGACGCTGCTGGCTTCGCCGTTCAGGTTGGGAGCGAAGGGCTGCAGATCCAGCAGTTGGGGCCGCAGGCGCCCGGCCCTGTGCGGGTCGACTTCGTGGAAGGGCAAGCCGCTCACCGACGGCTGTTCGGCGGCGGAAGCGGGCAGATGATCGCCAAGGCCGTGGGCATCGCCCAAGGCGTGCGCCCGCGTGTACTGGATGCCACGGCGGGCTTGGGCAAGGATGCCTTTGTCTTGGCCAGCCTGGGTTGCGAGATGCAACTGATCGAGCGTCAGCCGCTGGTCGCTGCGTTGCTTGAGGACGGCTTGGCGCGAGGCCGGGGTGATGCCGAGGTCGGTCCAATCGTGGCACGTATGCAGCTGCAGACCGGCAACGCGATTGAGCTGATGCGCTATTGGCAGGGCGAGGCGCCGCAAGTGATCTACCTCGACCCGATGTTCCCGCACCGTGACAAGAGCGCACTGGTCAAGAAGGAAATGCGCGTGTTCCGCCCGTTGGTGGGTGACGATCTCGATGCCCCGGCGCTGCTTGAAGCCGCCTTGGCACTGGCCACTCACCGGGTCGTGGTCAAGCGCCCGCGCAAGGCGCCGATCATCGAAGGCACCAAGCCAAGCCATAGCCTGGAAGGCAAGTCGAGCCGCTACGACATCTATCCGAAGAAAGCCCTCAAGGCCTGATCAGGGCGCGAAGGCGCGCATGAACAGGCTGACCACATCCTGTACGTGCGCTTCGGCGCCCTCGGCATCCAGCGGTTCGCCGCAGCCGAGCAGCAAGCGGAAGTTGGGGGCGCCCTTGAGCAGGCAGAAAAAGTGCTCTGCAGCATTGCCCGGATGCTCGATCCGCAGCAGGCCAAGTTCGTCAGCCTTCTGCAGCAGTGCCTCCATTTCCCTTAGCAAGCGCATCGGGCCTGCCTCGAAGAAAATCTGGCAGAGCTTGGGGTCCTGGCTGCCCAGCGCCATGATCAAGCGGTGCAGCTTGACCGACTCTTCGCCGTTGATCAGCCCCTGGAAGCCACGGCCAATGTTCAACAGCACCTGTTGCAGTGAGGCGCCGTCGGGCAGTTCGAAAATCAACTCGGGCAGTTGTGCCTTGCAGGTTGCCACCACTGCCGTGCAGAACAGTGTCTCTTTGTCGGTGAAGTGGCTGTAGACCGTCAGTTTCGAAACACCTGCCGCTGTCGCGACTGCATCCATGCTGGTGCTGGCATAGCCATGGGTCAGGAACAGTCGCTTGGCCGCTTCAAGAATGGCCTGGCGCTTGGCCAGGTCTTTCGGCCGGCCTGGACCGTTGGGTGCGGGGGTTTCGTTGAGCATGGTGTCCTTAGGCAGCGGTTAAAGGGCGTTCATGGTACATCGCGTGCTCCTTGTGCGAGCGGGAAATTCGATTGGCCGGTCAAGCGCGCTCAAAAAATTGTCGGACAAAAAAACGGGACTTTCGCTTCCCAGCGCTATGGGCTCTGATTAATATACCGATCAGTTCAAATATTAAAAGCGCCACTCGCGAAAGGGTTTTCCATATGTTGCGCCATTTCCTGCCCCTTGCTTTGCCCGTCAGTTTTGCCGTGTTACTGAGTGCGTGTGGCCAGGAAGGTCCGCAACAGGTAACCATTCGGCCGGCCATGGTGGTTCAGCCACAACCAGCCAGTGCGGCGGTCGCCAGTTATCCGGGGGAAGTGCGCGCGCGGTTTGAGCCAGAGTTGGCATTTCGCATTGCTGGCAAGGTCAGCCGGCGCTTGGTGGAGGAGGGGCAGCGGGTCAAGGCCAATCAGCCACTGGCCGAGCTTGACCCGCAGGACGTGCGCTTGCAGTTGGAGGCCGCGCGGGCCCAGGTTGCGGCCGCTGAGGCCAACCTGAGCCTGGTGCAGGCTGAGCGCGATCGCTACCAGAAGTTGCTGGAGCGGCAGATGGTCAGTCGCTCCCAGTATGACAACGCCGAGAACCTCTACCGTGCAGGCCAGGCTCGGCTCAAGCAGGTACGTGCCGAGTTCGATGTGGCGGGCAACCAGGCCGGCTATGCGGTGCTACGCGCGCCGCAGGATGGGGTGATCGCCAAACGCCAGGTCGAGGTCGGGCAGGTGGTGGCGGCAGGGCAGACGGTGTTCACCCTCGCGGCCGATGGCGAGCGTGAGGTGTTGATCAGCCTGCCGGAGCAGAATTTCTCCCGCTTCAAGGTGGGCCTGCCGGTGTCGGTGGAACTCTGGTCGCAGCCTCAAGAGCGGTTCGATGGGGTCATCCGTGAGCTGTCGCCTGCTGCTGATCCACGCTCGCGTACGTTCGCCGCCCGTATTGCGTTCAATGTCGGCAAGGTTCACGCGGAACTCGGGCAAAGTGCGCGGGTGTTCATCCAGCACGTCGAGCAGGTACCGCTGGCGGTGCCGCTTTCGGCGTTGACTGCCGAGAATGGCCAGACCTACGTCTGGCGCGTGGACGCCAACAATACGCTCAAGCGAACGCCGGTACGTGTCGGTGCCTATGGCGAGACCAGCGTACCGGTGCTTGAGGGCTTGAGCCCCTCTGACTGGGTGGTTGCTGCGGGTGTGCATGTATTGCACGACGGCCAGCAGGTACGCCCGGTGGACCGTTCCAACCGTGTGGTCAATCTGGCGACTAAGGAGTAGTCCCTGATGGGTTTCAACCTTTCTGCTTGGGCGTTGCGTAATCGCCAGATCGTCCTGTTCCTGATGTTGTTGGTCGCCATAGTCGGTGCATTGTCGTACACAAAACTCGGCCAGAGTGAAGACCCGCCATTTACCTTCAAGGCCATGGTGGTTCGTACCCTCTGGCCTGGCGCGAGTGCCGAGGAAGTGTCGCGCCAGGTGACCGAACGTATTGAAAAAACGCTGATGGAAACCGGCGAGTACGAACGGATCGTGTCGTTCTCTCGCCCCGGCGAATCGCAAGTCACCTTCATGGCCCGGGACTCCATGCACTCGGACGAGATCCCTGAGTTGTGGTACCAGTTGCGCAAGAAAGTCGCGGACATCCGCCACACCTTGCCACCGGGCATTCAGGGGCCGTTTTTCAATGATGAATTCGGTACCACGTTCGGCAACATCTACGCCCTGACAGGCAAAGGCTTCGATTATGCCGTGCTCAAGGACTACGCCGACCGTGTGCAGGTCCAGCTGCAACGGGTCAATGATGTAGGCAAGGTCGAACTGCTGGGGCTGCAGGACGAGAAAATCTGGATCGAACTGTCGAACGTCAAGCTGGCTACCCTTGGCTTGCCATTGGCGGCGGTGCAGCAAGCACTGGAAGAGCAGAATACGGTCAGCACGGCGGGCTTCTTTGAAACGCCCACCGAGCGTTTGCAGTTGCGCGTCAGTGGTCAGTTCGAGACGGTTGAGCAGATCGAGCAGTTTCCCATTCGTGTCGATAACCGCACCTTCCGCATCGCCGATGTCGCCGACGTGCGTCGTGGCTTCAACGACCCGCCCGCGCCACGTATGCGCTTCATGGGCGAGGACGCCATCGGTCTGGCGGTGTCGATGAAGCCCGGTGGCGACATTCTGGTGTTGGGCAAGGCGCTGGAAGCCGAGTTTTCGCGGATTACCCGCAACCTGCCTGCCGGCATGGAGCTGCGCAAGGTGTCTGACCAACCTGCGGCGGTGAAGACCGGTGTCGGTGAGTTCGTCAACGTACTGGTCGAAGCCTTGGCCGTGGTGTTGCTGGTGAGTTTCTTTTCCCTGGGCCTGCGCACCGGGCTGGTGGTCGCGTTGGCGATTCCTGTGGTATTGGCAATGACCTTCGCCACCATGTACTACCTGGGCATCGGTCTGCACAAGATCTCCCTGGGGGCGCTGGTACTGGCGCTGGGGTTACTGGTGGACGATGCGATCATTGCGGTAGAGATGATGGCGATCAAGATGGAGCAGGGCTTTGACCGCTTCAAGGCCGCCAGCTTTGCCTGGACCAGCACGGCATTTCCGATGCTCACCGGCACGCTGATCACTGCGGCAGGCTTCCTGCCGATCGCAACAGCGCAGTCAGGTACTGGCGAGTACACCCGCTCGATCTTTCAGGTGGTGACGATTGCGTTGTTGGCGTCCTGGATTGTCGCGGTGGTGTTTGTGCCTTACCTGGGCGAACGGCTGTTACCGGACCTGGCCAAGTCGCATGCGGCTAAACACGGTACGAACGGCAACGCGCCTGACCCCTACGGCACGCCGTTCTATCAACGGGTTCGGCGAGTGGTGGCATGGTGTGTACGGCGGCGTAAGACAGTCATTGTGCTCACCATCGGCATGTTCATCGCGAGCATCCTGTTGTTCCGTTTCGTCCCTCAGCAATTTTTCCCGGCTTCCGGGCGTCTGGAGTTGATGGTTGACCTGAAACTGGCTGAAGGCGCCTCGCTGAGCAATACCGCTGAGCAGGTCGAGCGGCTGGAGGCGATGCTCAAGGCGCGTCCTGATATTGAAAACTATGTGGCGTATGTCGGCACTGGTTCGCCACGCTTCTACCTGCCCCTGGATCAGCAACTGCCTGCAGCGAGTTTTGCCCAGTTCGTGGTGCTGGCCAAGACCATCGAAGACCGTGAGGCGCTGCGTAGCTGGTTGATCGAAAACCTGAACGAACAGTTCCCGCAACTGCGCTCGCGTGTCACTCGGCTGGAAAACGGGCCGCCGGTGGGGTATCCGGTGCAGTTCCGGGTCACGGGGGAGCACATTGAGGTCGTGCGAGCCTTGGCGCGCAAGGTTGCGGCCAAGGTCCACGAGAACCCCCATGTGGCTAACGTGCACCTGGACTGGGAAGAGCCAAGCAAGGTGGTTCACCTGATCATCGATCAGGATCGTGCCCGTGCACTCGGCGTGAGCACGGCCAACCTCGCCCAATTCCTGCAAAGCACCCTGAGCGGTTCAGGGGTTAGCCAGTACCGGGAAGACAATGAGCTGATCGAGATACTGCTGCGTGGCACGCTACAGGAACGGCGTGAGCTTGCGAACCTGCCTAGCCTCGCGGTACCGACTGATAGCGGCCGCAGCGTTGCACTGTCGCAGATCGCGACCTTGGAATACGGTTTTGAGGAAGGGGTGATCTGGCACCGTAACCGCCTGCCGACGGTCACCGTGCGCGCCGATATTTACGGCAAGGAGCAGCCGGTGACCCTGGTTCAACAGATCCTGCCAACACTTGAGAGCGTGCGTGCGCAACTGCCGGATGGCTACTTGCTGGAAGTGGGCGGTACGGTCGAGGATTCCACGCGAGGGCAAAACTCGGTGAAAGCCGGTTTCCCGTTGTTCATCGTGGTGGTGCTGACCTTGCTGATGCTGCAGTTGCGCAGCTTCTCGCGCACGGTGATGGTGTTCCTGACGGCCCCGTTGGGCGTAATCGGCGTGACCTTGTTCCTGTTGGTGTTCCGACAGCCGTTCGGCTTCGTCGCGATGCTTGGCACCATTGCGTTATCAGGGATGATCATGCGCAACTCGGTGATCCTGGTGGACCAGATCGAGCAGGACATTGCCGCAGGGCTTGACCGTTGGCAGGCGATCATCGAAGCCACGGTACGGCGTTTCCGACCGATTGTGTTGACGGCGTTGGCGGCGGTGCTGGCCATGATCCCACTGTCGCGCAGTGTGTTTTTCGGGCCGATGGCGGTAGCCATCATGGGCGGCCTGATCGTCGCGACGGTGTTGACCCTGTTGTTCCTGCCAGCGCTGTATGCGGCCTGGTTCAGGGTCAAGAAACCCTAGAGACCGGCATCGCGGGCAAGCCACCCCCACAGTGCGCAACATGTGTGGGAGCGGATCTTGCCCGCGATGGTATGGGGTGTCATGCCTTATGTGGCGACCCCTGCCGTGTCAGAGCGCGCCAAACACCTTCTTCGCCAGGCTGGTGGCCGCACCGGCCGGGTTTTCACGAATGCTGGCTTCCTGCTTGCCGATCATCTCGAACAGGCCATTGAGCGCTTGCTCGGTCACGTAGTTCTCGACGTTGGCATTTTTCGAGTCCAGTACACCCAGGCTCGCAGCCTGGCCGGCGAAGCTGTTGTACTGCTGCGCCAGGCCAACCTGGTCGGTAGCCTGCTTGACGATTGGCAGGAACTTGGCGCGGATCTGTTCACGGCTGGTCTTGTTCAGGTACTGCGTCGCCGAGTCGTTGCCGCCGCTGAGAATGCTCTTGGCATCGGCCACGGTCATTTTCTTCACGGCATCCACCAGCAATGCCTGAGCTTGCGGTACGGCCGCCTCGGCGGCTTTGTTCATGCTGGTTTCCAGTTGGTCAACCTCGGCGCCCATGCCGAATTTCCTCATCGTTTTGGCGGCCTTGCCAAGGTTGCCAGGCAGCTCGATGCGTACATCCGGGTTGTTGCTGAAACCACCTGGGGTACCCAGTTGCTTGACGGCAATCTGGGCGCCTTGGGTCAAGGCATCCTTGAGGCCACCGCTGGCATCCTGTTGCGAGAGATCGCTCAACGACAGGGCCATGGCGCTGGCCGAGAGCAGCAGGCCTGCACACAGGCTGGTAAAGGTGAGAACGGGGCGAAACATGGCAGCATCCTTTTCTGGGAACGAAGGGGGAAATCAGCGAATCGCGTCGACCTTGATGTGCACGGGTTGCGGGTCGTGGCCATCAAGTTGCACGGCATGCTGTTCGGTGTTGATGAACATCAGTTTACCGTCCAGCTCGATACGTGCGCTGACGGCATAGCGGTGGCCTGGTTTGACCTGGCTCGGGTCGTAGGTGAGGTGGAACGGCAGCGGAACCTGACCGTTTACCGGGCCGCTCTGCCTGGCCAGCGTGACGGCTGGCGCGTCAGCCAGGGAGACATCTTGCAGGCTGACACTCAGGGTGGCGCTTGGAGGCAGGGCGATACGCTGAAGGTAGAACACTTCGCCGTCCAGGCTGGCCTTGGGGGTTGGGGGCGTACTGCTGCAGGCTGCCAGCAGGCTTCCGATCAGGGCCAGGGTCAATTTTTTCATCAGGATCTCCTTATCGAAGGCGCCGTGACGTCGGCGCCCACGTTGTTTCGTGGTCGTGCTCCGGGCAAGACCACGTAGGGTTCATGTCGTCGTATCGGGGTTATCGTCATTGCGATGCAGGGCCACCTGACGGATTGACAGGCGCACCTCCGCCGAGAGCACACGCTTGGCCGCCCCCTCTGCCAACTCACTGAGTTTTTCGTGGTATCCCAGTTTGCCAGCGGTATCGGGGCGCAGAACTCCCTGTTCGATCAGGGTTTGAATGAAGTGGCGGAACAGGCTTTTATCGAAGAACTCCGGGGCATTGAGCCCGTGCAGGATCGACAGCCGCTGGGCCATGACCACGCAGAGGTCTTCCAGTGCTTCGGCGCTGAGGCTGTGTTGGCCGCTGTTGAGCAGCAGGGCGGTGGCCATGTAGAAGCGCTGCAGGGTCTGGGTAATGGCCCGGGCCAGGAGGGTCAGCAGCACGAATTGGCGCGAACTCGGGGCAGGGCGCAGGTAGACGCCATTTTCAAAGCGCAGCAGGCCTTGGTCGACAAACGCCTGCAGCCATTGGTCAACCACCGCGTCCAGTTCGTCCAGCGACCAGCGGATAAACAACTCGGATTGCAGGTACGGGTACAGTGCCCGGACGTATTGCAGGATCAAGTCGCGGCTCATCCGCGAGCTGCTCTGGAAGAAGCTCGCCAGCAGGGCGGGCAGGGCAACAATGTGCAGGACGTTGTTGCGGTAGTAGGTCATCAGGATGGCGTTCTGCTCATCCAGATAGAGGATCTTGCCCAGCGCATCACGCTGTTCAGCAAGCATGTCCATATCCCTGACGTGGGCGATCAGCGCCAGGCCGTCACCCTCTGGCAGCGTCGTGTACGGTGAGTAGGGCACTTGCCGCAGCAGTGTAAGGTACAGGTCCAGCACGCGTGCCAGGGCACGTTCGTCGAGGGCCAGCTTGCTGGTCGACAGCAGGGCCAGGGCCACCAGGTTGACCGGGTTGATTGCCGCCGCTTCGTTCAGGTGCCGGGCGACTGTCTCGCCCAGGCGTGAGGTGGTCTGGTTGAGCCAGGCCGGGCGGAACTGTGGTCCATGCTCCTGCTCGCGCCAGCCGGGCTGCTGCGCGTCGAGGAAACTGGCCAGGCGAATTGGGGCGCCGAAGTTGACCGACACTTGGCCAAAGCGCTGTTTTAGGGCACCGAAGACCTTGAAGATATCGAAAATCGACTCTTTCTTCTTGCTCGCACCGCGCAGTTCACCCAGGTAGGTACGCCCCTCCAGGACGCGTTCGTAGCCGATGTACACCGGTACGAAGACAATAGGTGTGCGTGAGGAGCGCAGGAAGCTGCGCAGGGTAATTGCCAGCATCCCGGTTTTGGGTTGCAACATGCGCCCGGTTCGCGAGCGTCCACCTTCGACGAAGTACTCCACGGGGAAGCCTTTGCTGAATAGGGTGTGCAGGTATTCGTTGAACACGGCGGTGTACAGCGGGTTGCCCTTGAACGTACGGCGCATGAAGAATGCACCGCCTCGGCGTAGCAGGCTACCAATGACGGGCATGTTCAGGTTGATGCCGGCGGCAACATGCGGCGGGGTCAGGCCATTGCGGAACAGCAGGTACGACAGCAGCAGGTAGTCGATGTGGCTGCGATGGCAGGGGACGTAGATCACCTCATGTCCTGGTGCGATACCTTGCACCTGCTCGATGTGGTTGACCTTGATGCCATCGTAGATCTTGTTCCAGAACCAACTGAGCACCACCTCAAGGAAGCGAATGGCGGTGTAGGTGTAGTCCGAGGCGATTTCGTTGCCATAGCGCAGTGCCTGGGCTTCGGCCTTGGCCAGCGGTATGTTCTCGCGTTCGGCTTCCTCGGCGATGGCCTGACGTACCAACGGGTCGTGGATCAGGCCCTTGACCAGGTTGCGCCGGTGAGAAATGTCCGGGCCGATGACGGCTGTCTTGAGGTTGCGAAAATGAACCCGTAGCAGGCGTTGGGCCATGCGTACCGTGCGCGCCTGCCCTTTTTCGTGTTGCACCAGTTCGCGCAGATGGATCGGTGCGGAGAACTGCACGCGGGTCTTGCGCCCCAGGATCAGAATGCTCAGCAGCTTGCGCAGGCGCCCGGTCACGGCCCAGCTGTCGGCGAACAGCAATTTCCACGGGCTCGATTCACTGGCCGGTGACTGGCCCCAGAACACACTGACCGGGATGATCTGTGCATCGTTTTCATCATGCAGGCTGACCGCGTTGACCAACCGAGCCAGCGTTGGTGGTGCGCCGCGTTTGTCATGCCGGCCGAGCCAGTCCGGGTCTGGGGTCAAATAGAAGAAAGCGGCCGGTTCTTCGAGGTTACCGAGTGAAACGGGTAACACAGGGCGTGGCAGCCCGGCTTTGGTGCATTCACTGTCCAGCACGGCCAGGTCGGCCAGCGACGGTGATTGCAGGGCATAGAACACCGGGCGACTGCGGTCCAGGTTCAGGGTGAAAGACGACTGGTTGATTGTCTCGGAGCGAACCCATAGGTACAGCAGGCGGCGCAGAGCACCGAAAATCAGGCGGTGCAAAGGTGAACGGGTCATACAGGCTCTGCTCTGGATATTGAATTCAAGCAGGTTAGTGTGCCGTATCTGCGCAAGTTCAGCAAAAAGGACTCAGGTCATAAAAATTCTTTGAAGGCTGCCTTATACTCGGTCCGCAGCTTGCAGGTTTTTTGTTGCAAGCTGCGTCGGTAGAGGGTGGTGACCCCTGCCTGCAAGGCGATTCCAAAATAAAAAACCGGAGTAGTAAAGATGTCGTCTCGTGAGACTGGGAACGTGAAGTGGTTCAATGACGCCAAAGGTTATGGCTTCATTCAGCGTGAAGGCGGTGCCGATGTATTTGTTCATTACCGTGCGATTCGTGGCGAGGGGCATCGCACCCTGAGCGAGGGGCAGCGAGTGGAGTACGCATTGGTAGAAGGCCAGAAAGGCCTTCAGGCTGAAGACGTGGTTGGTCTCTAAGCCGTGAACGAAAAGGCCCGTCGCCGGACGACCGGGACGGGCCTTTTCGAGAGTGCAGGTTACTGCGTGCGCCAGGTGATTTCCTCTTCACCGTCGGCACTGATGCGAATCCAGCGATCGGCGTCTTCCTCGCCTTCTTCTTCTACCCAACTGCCCGGTGCGCAGCGTACTTCGACGTTCAGCACGGCAAATGCTGCACGCGCGCAGGCAATGTCGTCTTCCCACGGGGTCTGGTCGCTTTCCAGGTAAAGGCTGTTCCATTTGCCAACGGCTTTCGGCAGCCAGGTAACAGGCACGTTTCCAGCCTTGCATTTCCAGGTCTGGCCTTTCTGCACCCACTCAGTGCATGGGCCGAGGGCTTCGCTTAGCCAGGCAGCAATGGCTTTGTGGTCGACGTCCGCATCCTTGAGGTAAATCTCGATATCGGGTTGACGCATGGGGCAATCCTCCAGGTTCGGCTCAGCCTTGCCGTACAAAATAGTCGTAACGCATGGACACCGTCACCTCAAAGGGCTCGGCCTGGTCGATGACCGCGGTGCGTTTTTCTGCGCTGGCACGCCAGCCATGAGGAGTCATTGCCAGCAGGTCGGCACGGGCCTTTGGGGTGTCCAGGGTCAGGCGAAAGGTCAGGGTTTCGCTGTGATCGTGAACCATGCCCTCGGGGACCAGCGCCAGGTGTTTATCATCGCTGTAGTCGCGCACTTCATCGTACAGACGCTGGCGCAGCTCCATCAGGTGCTCACGGGTCGGGCCGATACGCATCAGGCCACCCCCCGGCACCAGCAGGCGTTTCGCCTCTTGCCAGTCCAGCGGGCTGAAGACGCTGGCCAGAAAGCCGCAACTGGCATCGGCCAGCGGTATCCGGGCCATGCTCGCGACCAGCCAGGTGACTGCGGGGCTACGCCGGCAGGCACGCTTGACCGCTTCCCGGGAGATGTCCAGGGCATAGCCTTCTGCCGCAGGCAGGGCTTCGGCGATCTGCGCGGTGTAGTAGCCTTCGCCACAGCCGATGTCCAGCCAGCGCTGAGGTGCACGCTCAGCGGCCAGTTCGGCCAGGCGGTGTGCAACCGGAGCGTAGTGGCCTGCGCTGAGAAAATCCCGACGCGCCTCGACCATGGCCTGGTTGTCGCCCGGGTCACGGCTGTTCTTGTGCTGCACTGGCAGCAGGTTCAGGTAGCCCTGACGAGCACGGTCGAAACGATGACCTGCGGGGCAGGCCACGCCATTATCGACGCTGGCCAGTGGCGCACTGCAAAGAGGGCAGATGAGCATCAGGCAAGCAGCCGGGTCAGGGTCTGGTAGTAGATCTCGGTCAGCACATCGAGATCGCTGGCCAGGATACGCTCGTTGACCTGGTGAATAGTGGCATTGACCGGGCCCAGTTCGACGACCTGAGTACCGAGGGTCGCGATGAAGCGGCCATCGGAGGTACCGCCGCTGGTCGACGGCTGGGTCTCGCGGCCAGTCACGGCCTTGATGCTCGCCGATACCGCATCGAGCAGTTCGCCCGGTTCGGTCAGGAACGGCAGGCCTGACAGCGCCCATTCCACATCCCAGTCCAACTGGTGCTTGTCGAGGATGGCCGCGACGCGCTGCTGCAGGCCTTCGACGGTCGACTCGGTGGAGAAGCGGAAGTTGAACAGGGCGGTCAGTTCGCCAGGTACGACGTTGGTGGCGCCGGTGCCGGAGTTGAGGTTGGAGATCTGGAAGCTGGTCGGCGGGAAGAAGGCGTTGCCTTCGTCCCAGTGCTCGGCGGCCAGTTCGGCCAATGCCGGGGCAGCCAGGTGGATCGGGTTCTTCGCCAGGTGCGGGTAGGCCACATGGCCTTGTTTGCCGCGTACGGTCAGCTTCGCGCCGAGGGAGCCACGTCGACCGTTCTTCACCACATCACCCACCAGGGTGGTGCTCGACGGTTCGCCGACGATGCACCAGTCCAGGCGCTCCTGACGGGCGGCCAGGCGTTCGATCACCGCCTTGGTGCCATGGTGGGCCGGGCCTTCTTCGTCGCTGGTGATCAGGAACGCAACCTTGCCGCGATGGTTGGGGTAGTCGGCCACGAAACGCTCGGTGGCCACGACCATGGCGGCCAGGCTGCCCTTCATGTCGGCTGCGCCGCGGCCGCAGAGCATGCCGTTTTCGTCGATCAGCGCTTCAAACGGATCGTTCTGCCAGGCCTGTACCGGGCCGGTAGGCACTACGTCGGTATGACCGGCAAAGCACAATACCGGGCCGTCCTGAGTGCCGTGGGTGGCCCAGAAGTTGTCGACGTCTTCGATACGCATTGGCTCCAGCATGAAGCCGGCATCGCCCAGGCGCTGCATCATCTGTTTCTGGCAGTCGGCGTCGAGCGGGGTCACCGAGGGCCGACGGATCAGGTCGCAGGCCAGTTCAAGGGTAGGCGAGAGGTCGGCTGGGGCCGTCATGAAAGACTCCGGAAGCAAGGCAAGGCACAAAATTAGGGGCGTTATCTTATAGCAAAAACGGCGGCCCAAGGCCGCCGTTTAGAGGTTGTGCAGATTTTATCCGGCGGTGGCCGGCTGTACCTCATTCGACGGTTTCGGCAGCGACGACAGCATCGCCATGATCAGTGCGGCCAGGTAGGGCAGCGACTGCACCAACAGCATGGCCACCCAGAAACGCATGTCGGCGCTCGGCATGCCTTGAACCAGGTAGATACCGGCCGCGGCACCCCAGAGCAGGAGCATGATGAACAGCTCTTCGCGCGCCTCGGAAATCGCCACCAGCAGACCATGGCTGTCGGCGTTTTTCGGGGTGCGGAAGAACGGAATGCTGCTGGTGAAGAAGCCGTACAGCACCGCCTTGGCAATGGTGTGCGACAGGGCCAGGCCAGCCAGCGCCGCAGCGAAGGCATCCTTGAGGTTCACCCCGACCGCGCGGCGATAGAGGAACACGATCTTGCCGACCTTGAATACGAACAATGCCAGTGGCGGGATGGCGAAAATCATCAGCGGCGGGTCAACCCGCTGCGGCACGATGATCATCGCTGCCGACCAGAGCAGTGCCCCGACGGTGAAGAAAATGTTCATGCCGTCGGCGATCCATGGCAGCCAGCCGGCCAGGAAGTGGTAGCGCTGGCCGCGTGTCAGCTCGGTGTCCTTGCCGCGCAACAGGCTTGCAGCGTGCCGCTTGATGATCTGAATCGCGCCATAGGCCCAACGGAAGCGCTGCTTCTTGAAGTCGATGAAGGTGTCGGGCATCAGGCCCTTGCCGTAGCTGTTGTGGGCATAAGCCGCCGAATAGCCTTTTTCGAACACGCGCAGGCCCAGCTCGGCATCCTCACAGATACACCAGTCGGCCCAGCCCAGTTCTTCGAGCACCGAGCGGCGGGTCATGGTCATGGTGCCATGCTGGATGATCGCGTCACGGTCGTTGCGGGTCACCATGCCGATATGGAAGAAGCCCTTGTACTCCGAGTAGCAGAGCTTCTTGAAGGTGCTTTCATACTGGTCGCGATAGTCCTGTGGCGATTGCACCACGGCGATTTTCGGGTCGGCGAAATGCGGCACCATGTGTTTGAGCCAGTTGCGGTCGACGCAGTAGTCCGAGTCGATCACTGCGATCACTTCGGCGTCCTTGGTCGTATGCGGGATGAGGTAGTTCAATGCCCCGCCCTTGAAACCGGCCAGTGGTGCGACGTGGAAGAACTTGAAGCGCTCGCCGAGCAGTTCGCAGTGGGCCTTGATCGGCTCCCAGACCGCCGGGTCCTTGGTGTTGTTGTCGATGATCAGGACTTCGTAGTCCGGATAATCCAGTGCGGCCAGCGCGTCGAGGGTCTGTTTGACCATTTCCGGCGGCTCGTTGTAGCAGGGCACATGGACCGAAACCTTGGGACGGTAGGCGCTGTCGGCCTGTACCGGAAGGAACTCGCGACGCCGCTTGTGTATCCACACGGCTTCGGCCAGTTCATGAGCCTCGGTGAGCAGCACGATGAAGACGCCGAGTGCCCCGAGGGCAAGCAGGAAGCCCACCGTCAGGCTGAACCAGGTGCTGTACTGTTGGCTGTAGTCGTAGCCGATCCAGACCAGTACCGAACCGCACAGGAAGGCGATGAAGGTCAGGAAGGTACGGCCGCGCTGACGCAGGGCCGAGCCGTCGATCAGCAGCAGGGCCAGCGAGAGCATCGCCAGGACCACGGAACTGATGGCCAGCAAGCGCCATTGTGGGATCGCGACCACAGGGCCTTCAAAGTTGAACTTCTGTTGGCGAGCCGCGTTGAATACGCCCCAGTACGCGCCGACCGAACCTTCGTCACTGGCTTTCCAGGGTTGGTCGTAGGCTTCGATGACGAAGTAGTTGTAACCCTGGCGGTTCAGTTTGTTGACCAGTGTGCGCAGGTAGATGGCCTGATCGGCCTGGGTTGCTTCAGCACCACCACGCATACGGCCATTGCTCGGCCAGCCGACTTCCGAGAGCAGCAGTGGCTTTTTCGGGAACAGGCGCTTGAGGTCGCGGGCACGGTCGAGAACGAATTGGCCGGCGTCCTTCATCGGGATGAATTCCCAGTACGGCAGGATGTGCGCCGCCACCAGATCGACGTGCTTGGCCAGTTCGGGGTGTTCTTTCCAGATGTGCCATTGCTCAGAGGTCGTGACCGGTACCTTGACGGCGGCGCGTACCCGATCCAGGTATTGCATCAGCGCTTCGGGGGTGATCTCCTTGCGGAACAGGGCTTCGTTACCGACCATTACCCTCACTACGCTGCGTGAGCTGTTGGCCAGTTCGATGGCACGCTGGATTTCCCGTTCGTTACGCTCCTGGTCGGGGCTGATCCATACCCCCAGCGTTACTCGCAGGCCAAACTCCTCGGCCAGTGCCGGAATCTGGTCCTGGGTGCCGTCCACGGTATAGATACGGATACTGTCGGTCAGCTTGCTCAACTGCTCCAGGTCCTGGCGCATCTCGTCAGTGGTTGGGTATTGCCCTTTCTGCGGGCTTTGCCCCAGGCGGAAAGGCGAGTAGGAGAAGCCGGAAATCTGCTCCGGCCAGTTGGGTGTGGAAACCGGGCGGTTGATCAGCGCCCAGAACCCGGTGAACAGCGCGGCGATTGCCACGACGATGACCAGGTTAAGACCAAATTTACGCGATGACATAGGTAGTTCGGGTTCCAAAGGGTGGAACGGGCAAGCGCCGTACAGCGCAAATCCTGATCGTTACCTGCCGTGCAATACAGGCAGGTATCAACTTGGATTTTCATTAGCAGCTTTAGTTCTGACGCCCGTGCAATTGTCGTCCAGGACTTGGGGTTACGCTGGACATTAAAGCAGCATTGCAACCGGTATGACCAATCGGCTGTCTTGGCTGTCGGTCAGGCACGGTATGGCATCGAACGCAGAGCAGCCTATAATGCGCGCCGGTTTTTTCGGGGTAGGGCCATGAGTACAGAAGATCCACGCTTTGCCGGTGTTGCCCGGTTGTACGGGCTGGAGGGGCTGCAGCGCCTGCGTGACGCCCATGTGGCGATCATCGGCATCGGTGGCGTCGGTTCATGGGTGGCAGAAGCCATTGCCCGCAGTGGGGTAGGTGAAATCTCGCTGTTCGACCTGGATGATGTGTGTGTCAGTAATACCAACCGTCAGTTGCATGCGCTGCAAGGCAATGTCGGCAAACCGAAGGTGGACGCCACAGCCGAACGCTTGAGGGCGATCAACCCGGCATGCACGGTACATGCGGTGGCGGACTTCGTGACCAAGGAAACCCTCGCCCAGTACATCACCGAAGACCTGGATTTCGTCATCGACTGCATTGACGCCGTGCAGGCCAAGGCGGCGCTGATTGCCTGGTGCAAACGTCGCAAGATCTCGATCATCACTACCGGTGGCGCGGGTGGGCAGATCGACCCTACCCAGGTTCAGGTCACCGACCTGAACCGTACCTATAACGACCCATTGGCTTCGCGTGTGCGTTCGACTCTGCGCCGCGATTATGGGTTCTCGCGCAATGTCAGCCGCAACTACAGCGTGCCGTGCGTGTTCTCCACCGAGCAGTTGCGCTACCCGAAGCCGGACGGCGGCGTTTGCCTGCAGAAAAGTTTTGTCGGTGATGGGGTCAAGCTGGACTGCTCCGGTGGCTTCGGCGCGGTCATGATGGTCACCGCGACCTTCGGCATGGTCGCGGCGAGCAAGGCACTGGACAAACTGGTGGCGGGTACCCGGCGCCCATCCGAGCGCAAGCCGGCTCAGGCGCCAGAGGCGAGCTGAGCCATACGTTGCAGCACGGCATTGAGGCCGTTGCTGCGCGAGGGCGATAGTTGTCGCCCCAGGCCCAACTGGTTGAACCAGCCGGGCAGATCCAGCTGTTGCAAGGCGCTGCTGGACAGGCCTTCGACCCGAATCAGCAGCAGGGCGAGCAAGCCACGGATCATCCGGGCATCGCTGCTGGCGCGAAAGTGCCAGTGCCCGGCGCGCTGTTCGGCGACCAACCACACTTGGCTTTCACAGCCGTGCACGCGGTTGGCTTCGCATTGTTCGTCACTGCTCAAGGCTGGGAGGCGCTCGCCCCATTGCATCAGCAAGCGGGCACGCTGCTCCCAGCCTGCGGCCTGTTCAAAGCTATCAAGTGCCTCTTGGGCAGCGATTGGCAGGGTCATCGCAGCAGCTCCAAGGACTGGTCCAGTGCTTCAAAAAAGCGTTGCAGGTCATCCGAATCGCTATACAGGGCCAGTGACACCCGTACCGCACCTGCAAGGCCGAGGCTTTTCAGCAGTGGCATGGCGCAGTGGTGGCCGGCACGTACGGCGACGCCCTGCTCGGTCAACAGGTGGGCCAGATCGGCGCTGTGTACACCGTGGATGACGAAGCTGGCCACTGCCACGTCGGGCGTACCGAGCACCCGCACACCTTCACGGTCGTTCAGGCCGCGCAGCAGCAGGCGGTGCAGGGTGGCCTCGTGTTCGTCAACGGCGGATGGGTCCAGGCTGGCCAGGTAATCAAGGCTGGCGCCCAGGCCGATGACGCCGGCTATCGGCGGTGTACCCGCTTCAAAACCCAACGGGGCGGGGCGGAACGTGGCCTCTTGATAGTCGGCCAACTGCACCATCTCGCCGCCGAACTGCCAGTGCTGCAGCAGGTTCAGTGCCTGGTACCGACCGTAAAGCACGCCGACACCGTCCGGGCCATAGAGCTTGTGGCTGGAAAAGACATAGAAGTCACAGCCCAGTTGCTGGACATCATGCCGCCCATGGACCACGCCCTGGGCGCCATCGACCACACTCAGTGCTCCTTGAGCCCGGGCATGGGCCAGCAAGGGCGCGAGGGGTTGCCAGGTACCCAGTACATTCGACAGTTGACTGAGTGCGACAAGGCGTGTGCGCGGGCCAATCAACTGCAGCGCAGCCTCGACATCGATGAAGCCCTCAGGGGTGATGGGCAATATCACCAGCGTGAGGCCGCGGCGCCGGGCCAACTGCTGCCAGGGCAGCAGGTTGGCATGGTGTTCCAGGGCGCTGACCGCGATCTCATCGCCGGGATGAAAGCGCGCTTCCAGGCCGTAGGCCAGCAGGTTCAGTGCCGAAGTGGCGCCGTGGGTGAAGATGATCTCGTCGGTGCTGGCGGCATTCAGCCAGCCGGCAACCTTCTCCCGGGTGCGTTCAAAGGCTTGTGTCGCCAGCGCGCCGGGCAGGTGTTGGGCACGGTGAACATTGGCGGCACCGTGACTGTAATAGTGGCTCAGGGCATCGAGCAGGGCTTGAGGCTTCTGAGTGGTTGCAGCATTGTCCAGATAGGTCTGGTGCTGTCGTTGCAGGGCAGCGATGGCCGGAAAGTCAGCGCGCCATGGAGAAGGCAGGAACATGATGGTCGGGCTCTGGGCATCGGGCTTGGCAAGCGCCAAGCCCGATCGTACCACTTAGTTGTGAGCGTGCAGCGCTTCGTTCAGCTCGATAGCCGACTTGTGGGTCTTGCACTCCACTGCGCCGCTGACCGAGTTGCGACGGAACAGCAGGTCTGGCTGGCCAGCCAGGTCGCGTGCCTTGACCACTTTGACCAGTTGGTTCTGTTCGTCAAGCAGGGCCACTTTGGTGCCGGCAGTGATGTACAGGCCAGCTTCAACGGTATTGCGGTCGCCCAGCGGAATACCGATACCGGCGTTGGCGCCGATCAGGCAGCCTTCACCGACCTTGATCACGATATTGCCGCCACCCGACAGGGTGCCCATGGTCGAGCAGCCGCCGCCCAGGTCCGAGCCCTTGCCGACGAATACGCCTGCCGAAACACGGCCTTCGATCATGCCCGGGCCTTCGGTGCCAGCGTTAAAGTTGACGAAGCCTTCGTGCATGATGGTGGTGCCTTCGCCGATGTAAGCCCCCAGGCGTACCCGTGCGCTGTCGGCGATACGTACGCCGCTCGGCACGACGTAGTCGGTCATCTTCGGGAACTTGTCTACCGAGAAGACTTCCAGCAACTCGCCCTTCAGGCGTGCTTCCAGTTGCAGCTCGGCCAGCTCGGCCAGGTCGATGGCGCCCTGGCTGGTCCAGGCCACGTTCGGCAGCAGCGGGAAAATGCCGGCCAGGCTCACGCCATGCGGTTTGACCAAGCGGTGCGAGAGCAGGTGCAGCTTCAGGTACGCTTCTGGGGTGGAGGTCAGGGCACCGTCTTCGGCCAGCAGGGTAGCGACCAGCGGCTTGCTGCTTTCTGCCAGGCGAGTCAGCAGGGCGGCCTGTGCGGCGTCGACGTTTTTCAGCGCTTCGGCCAGTTGTGCGGCCTGGGTGGTGTTGAAGGCAATGGCCTGGTTGCCACCTTCGTAACCGAGGATCGGGGCAATGGCCGCGATCAGTTCGGCAGCCGGGTTGACCAGCGGTTGTGCGTAGAAGACTTCCAGCCAGGCGCCTTGGCGGTTCTGGGTGCCAACACCAAAGGCCAGGCTGAACAGGGTAGTGGACATGCGGTTACCTCTTGGGAAATTGAATGAAAGCGTGGCGCCGGTCAGGACAGGGCGGCCGCGTAAAGGTCGGGCTTGAAGCCGACCAGGGTTCGTTCACCCAGGTCGAGTACCGGGCGTTTGATCATCGAGGGCTGGGCGAGCATCAACGCGACGGCCTTTGCCTGATCAAGGTCGGCCTTCTGCGCGTCGTCGAGCTTGCGGAACGTCGTGCCTGCACGGTTGAGGACAACCTGCCAGCCATGCTCGTCACACCAGCGTTCGAGGCTTTCGCGGTCGATACCCTGGCTCTTGTAATCGTGAAAGTCGCAGGCAATGGCATTTTCTTCGAGCCAGGTACGGGCTTTCTTCATGGTGTCGCAGGCCTTGATTCCGTAAAGGCGCAATGGCGTGTCGCTCGTAGTCAAGTCATGCCCCTCCTGGGAAAAAATGATGACGGATTATGCCACGACCTACACCGGGGAGTGGCGCTGGTCATGGTTCTTTGTAGCATTGTGTTACAGGTTGCGGCAGTGCTTGCGACTTTTGTGCAGCGGTGTGCGCGCAGCCTAAGCGGCTAATATGTCGCTTCAATGGCGTTTTCCGGCGCAGGATGCCTATCGCTATTGAACGCTTTGAAATCGAACAGGAATTACGCCGCATGCAGTCAGCCTATACCGTCTTAATTCTGCTGATGCTGGTCAGCGTTTCCAAGTTGGTCGGAAGGCTTGTTCCGCTACCTTTGCCGTTGGTACAGATTGCCGCTGGAGCCTTGCTGGCCTGGCCAACCCTGGGGCTTCACGTTGCCCTCGACCCTGAGCTGTTCCTCTTTTTGTTCCTCCCGCCGCTATTGTTTTCCGATGGTTGGCGCATGCCCAAGCGCGAGTTGTGGCGCCTGCGAGGGCCAATCCTGACCCTGGCGGTCGGGCTGGTGCTGTTTACCGTCGTCGGCGCGGGCTACTTCATCCATTGGATTCTGCCGAGTATTCCGCTGCCGGTGGCCTTTGCCTTGGCTGCCGTGCTGTCGCCGACTGATGCCGTTGCCGTTTCGGCCATTACCCAGGATCGTCTGCCGACACCCTTGATGCACATGCTTCAGGGCGAAGCCCTGATGAACGATGCCTCGGGCCTGGTGACCTTCAAGTTTGCCCTGGCAGCAGCCATTACCGGGGTGTTTTCCCTGGCCGAAGCAAGCCTGACCTTTGTTTTGGTTGCGGTAGGCGGGCTGGCTATCGGCGTGGCGTTGAGCTGGCTGGTCGGACGTTTGCGTGCCTGGATGATTGCACGAGGGTGGGATGATCCGGCCACCCACGTCGTATTTATGTTGTTACTGCCGTTTGCCGCCTATGTGTTGGCCGAGCGTCTTGGGGCTTCGGGCATTCTGTCTGCCGTAGCGGCAGGCATGATGCAGAGCTGGCTTGATCTGTTGCCACGTCAGACCAGTACTCGCCTGCTCAATCGCAGTGTCTGGTCGCTGTTGGAGTTCGCCTTCAATGGTCTGATCTTCTTACTGCTGGGCCTGCAGTTGCCGGATATCGTCAAGGCGGTGACCAGTCACGAAGCGTCACTGTGGCCAACCCTGTTGTGGCGCTGCCTGGATGTACTGGCGATTTTCCTGGTGTTGATCGCACTGCGTTTTGTATGGGTGCAGAGCATCTGGCGCCTGATCGGTGCGATTCGCCGCTGGCGGGGCAAGGACGACCTGGTTCTGGTGCCCACCGCTCGTTCGTGCTGGCTGTTGACCCTGGGCGGTGTGCGTGGTGCGGTGACCCTGGCGGGTGTCATGTCGGTCCCGCTGTTGATCAGCGCAGGTAAAGCCTTCCCGGAGCGAGACCTGCTGATCTTCATCGCTGCCGGAGTGATTTTGCTTTCGTTGATCTCGGCCTGCATTACCTTGCCAGTGCTGCTGCGCGGTGTGACCAAAAGCCCGGACGATACCTTGCGCCAAGAGGCCAAGGAGGCCTGGCGGCGCACGGCTGAGGCGGCCATTCATGCGCTGGAGGCAGAGGAGGCGGTGGAATCAAGCCTGCCTCAGGATGCCGCGCAGGATGCCAATCACGCGGCGTTGGCGATAGAACTCAAGGGGCGTTTGATGGCGGAGTATCGGCATCAGCTCGATACCTTCAATGACAGCGCCGAAGCACAGGCGTTGGCCGAGCAGATGGACCATTTGGAGCGGCGTCTGCGCTTGCGCGCTCTGCGTGCGCAGCGGCTGGAGCTGTACAACCTGCGTCGCAATCATGAAATTGGTGATGACGTACTGCGTCAGGTATTGGGCGAGCTGGACATGAGTGAGGCCAACCTGGGGCCGGTCAAGTAGCCGGCTCAGGTGAAAAGCAGCGCCGACGGTCGCTCACGTGTGCCGACTCCCGTTTACTGTCTACGGGGGCCGGCTTGCCACGGTACTGGAGCCGCTGCTTAACCCTCGATGAACGCACGAATCCGCTGTGCGGCTTCAACGCACTCGGCCAGTGGTGCGACCAGTGCCAGGCGCACGCGGCTGGCGCCAGGGTTGACGCCATTGACCTCGCGAGACAGGTAAGAGCCCGGTACCACGGTCACGTGCTGCTGTTCGAACAGGTTGCGGCAGAAGGTGGCGTCATCCATCGGCACTTTCGGCCACAGGTAGAAGCCGCCGTCCGGTTTCTTCACATCCAGCACCGGCCCGAGGATTTCCAGCACAGCGTCGAATTTTTCGCGGTACAGGTCGCGGTTGGCGCGTACATGCGCTTCATCGTTCCACGCAGCAATGCTGGCCAGTTGGGTTTGTACCGGCATGGCGCAGCCGTGGTAGGTGCGATAGAGCAGGAAGCCCTTGAGTACATCGGCATCACCGGCGACGAAGCCTGAGCGCAGGCCCGGCAGGTTGGAGCGTTTGGACAGGCTGTGGAACACCACGCAACGCTTGAAGTCGCTGCGACCCAGTTCCGCACACGCACTCAGCAGGCCCGGTGGTGGGCTTTGCTCGTCGAAGTACAGTTCGCTGTAGCATTCGTCGGCGGCGATGATGAAATCGTACTGGTCAGCCAGGGCAATCAGTTTTTTCAGGGTATCGAGCGGAATCAGTGCGCCGGTCGGGTTGCCCGGGGAGCAGAGGAAGAGAATCTGGCAGCGTTGCCAGATTTCGGCTGGCACGGCGTCGAAGTCCGGGTTGAAGCCGTTCTGATCCAGGCATGGCAGGTAGTGTGGTTGTGCACCTGCCAGCAGGGCCGCACCTTCGTAGATCTGGTAGAAAGGGTTGGGGCTGACCACCAAGGCGTCGTCGCTACGGTTGACGACGGCCTGGGTGAAGGAGAACAGCGCTTCACGGGTGCCGTTGACCGGCAGTACATGGCGAGCCGGGTCGATCCAGCCGGCTGGCACGTTGAAACGGCGCTCGCACCAGTGCGCAATTGCCTCGCGCAGTGCCGGCAGGCCCAGGGTAGTGGGGTAAACAGCCATCTGATCCAGATTGTCGGCCAGTGCCTTGGCGACGAACGCCGGTGAGGTGTGCTTCGGCTCACCGATCGACAGGGCGATGGCGCGTTTGTCCGCGGCCGGTTGTACAGCGCCGAGCAGGGCGCGCAGTTTTTCAAACGGGTAAGGCTGAAGCTTTTGCAAGGCGTTGTTCATCGGCGCTGAATCTCGTCAAACGTTAAATGGTCAAGCGGGACATTTCGACACCGGCCTGGTCGGCCTGCAGCTGCTGCACGATCGCATCCTGCAGGCGGCTGCACAGCTGCGGGTCGGAGAGCGGCTGGTTGTTGGCATCGGTAATGAAGAACACATCTTCCACGCGTTCGCCCAAGGTGGCGATCTTGGCGTTCTGCAGCGACAGGTCGAACTGCAGGAAGATGAGGCCGATCCGCGCCAGCAGGCCAGGGCGGTCGGGGGCGTTCAGCTCAAGCACGGTGACCGGGCGCTGGGCATCGTTGTGGATGGTCACCTGCGGGGCAAAGTTGAAATGCTTGAGTTGGCGCGGTACTCGGCGCTGGATGATGGTCGGGTAGTCATCCGGGTTACGCAGTGCTTCAGTCAGGCCGTCGCGGATTTGCTTGACCCGTTTTGGATTGTCGCCAATCGCACCGCCGTCGTTGTCGAGCACGATGTAGGTGTCGAGGGTGAATTGACTGCTGGAGGTGATGATTCGGGCGTCATGGATGTTCAGGTTGAGCTGGTCCATGGCCGCCACGGTCACGGCGAAGAAGTCATGCTGGTCGGGGGCATAGATGAAGATCTGGGTGCCGCCCTCGAACTCGCGTTGCGTGGTTTCCTTGATCAGCACCAGTGGCCCGCCATCCGCGGGTTGCTGCAGGATCGCATCGCTGTGCCAGGCCACATCGGCCGCGGTGTGGCGCAGGAAATAGTCGTCACCCAGTTGTGACCAGAGTTGCTCGACGTCATCCGGGTCTGTGCCCTCTCGCACCAGGATGTCCAGTGCGGCGCTCTGGGTCTGGCGGATCTGTTCCTCGCGGTCCAGCGGGTTTTCAAGGCCACGACGCAGGGCACGCTTGGTCTCTGTGTAGAGTTGGCGTAGCAGGCTGGCTCGCCAGGAGTTCCACAGGCTCGGGTTGGTGGCATTGATGTCGGCCACGGTCAGTACATAGAGGTAGTCAAGGTGAACCTCGTCGCCGACCAACTGGGCGAAGTCGTAGATCACCTGCGGGTCAGAGAGGTCTTTTCGCTGGGCTGTGGTGGACATCACCAGGTGGTTCTGCACCAGCCAGACGATCAAGCGACTGTCCCAGACGGGCAACTGATGACGCTTGCAGAAGCTTGCGGCATCAATGGCGCCGATCTCGGAGTGGTCGCCTTTACGGCCTTTGCCGATATCGTGGTACAGCCCGGCCAGGTAGATCAGTTCAGGCTTGGGCAGGCGGCCCATGAGCTTGCTGGCCAGCGGGAATTTTTCCGATACAGGCGTGTACTGCAATTTTCGCAGGTGCTTGATCAGGTTCAGCGTGTGCGCATCGACCGTATAGATGTGGAACAGGTCGTGCTGCATCTGCCCAATGATCAGGCCGAACTCCGGCAGGTAGCGACCGAGGATGCCGTAACGGTTCATGCGGCGCAGGTTACGGTGAATACCGATCTCGCACTTGAACAGCTCGATGAACAGGCTGGTGTTGCGGATGTCGTGGCGAAATTCGCTGTCGATCAGGTGGCGATGCTGGCGCAGCAAGCGGATGGTGTCGGCGCGTACGCCCTTGATCTCCGGGTGCTGGGCCATCAGCACGAAGATTTCCAGCATGGCGAATGGTGTGCGCTTGAACACATTCGGGCGCACCGCTTCGATGTAGCCGTCGTGCAACTGGAAGCGCGGATTCAGCGGCTGAGTGCTGCTGCAGCTGTCATCGGCGAGGATCACTTCCTCGAAGTGCTGGATGATCAGATCGCTCAGCTCGGCGATGCTCATGACCACCCGGTAGTACTGCTGCATGAACTGTTCGATGGCGCGCTTGGGGTTCTCGTCGGTGAAACCCAGCAGCGCGGCAATGCTGCGCTGGTGATCGAACAGCAGGCGGTCTTCGGCGCGCCCTGCAAGCATGTGCAAGGCATAGCGGACCTTCCACAGGAACTCCTGGGAAGAAGCCAGCAGTTCGTTTTCGCTTTCCAGCAGGAAGCCTTCATCTGCCAGGGCGTGCAGGTTGAGCGTGCCGTACTGGCGGCGCGCAACCCAAAGTACGGTCTGGATGTCGCGCAGGCCGCCAGGGGAGCCTTTGACATTGGGCTCCAGGTTGTACTCGGTGTCGTTGTACTTGTGGTGCCGAGCTTTCTGCTCGGCGCGCTTGGCCAGGAAGAATTCCCGGCTTGGCCACATGTGCGCCGTGCTGGTGACTTCGAGCATGCGCTGGCGCAGGCGCTCGGGGCCGGCAATGGTGCGGCTTTCCATCAGGTTGGTAATCACCGTCAGGTCGGCGCGGGCCTGTTCGGCGCACTCGTCGACCGAGCGCACGCTCTGGCCGACTTCAAGTCCGATATCCCACAGCAGGGTCAGGAAGCGCTCAATCGAGTCGCGGAACACCTCATGGTCGGCGCTGTCGAGCAGAATCAGCAGGTCGATGTCCGAGTAGGGGTGCAGTTCACCGCGACCATAGCCGCCGACCGCAACCAGGGCGATATCGGCCTCGTCACTCCACTCGAAGTGGTTCCAGGCCTGCTGCAGGATATTGTCGACGAACCAGGCGCGGTCTTCGATCAGTCGGCGGATCTCGCGGCCATCGCGAAAGCGCTGATCCAGCACCTCTCGAGCCTGGCGGATGGCCTTCTTGAAGGCGGCGATGGGGCTTGCCTTGAGAGCCAGTTCCGCCTGGAACTGGCCACGGTCGAACAGCTCGGGATCCACCTGGGGCATCGAATCAAGTTCCTACAGTAGGGCGGGTTCAGGCCGAAGTGCGGGGGATGGTGTCGTCTTTGCGCAGGGTGAAGATCTCATACCCGGTGGCCGTTACGACCAGGGTGTGTTCCCACTGCGCAGAGAGCTTGCGGTCCTTGGTGATGGCTGTCCAGCCGTCGCCCAGTACCTTGGTGTCGGCACGCCCCTGGTTGATCATCGGTTCAATGGTGAAGGTCATGCCTTCCTGAAGTTCCATGCCGGTGCCGGCACGCCCATAGTGCAGGATCTGTGGTTCTTCATGGAATACCTTGCCGATACCGTGGCCGCAGAATTCGCGAACCACCGAGAAACCGTTCTTCTCGGCATGCTTCTGGATCACTTCACCGATATCACCGAGGCGGCAGCCAGGTTTGACCAGCTCGATGGCCTTGTACATGCATTCCTGAGTGACCTTGGACAGCCGTTCGGCCCAGACCGGCACGGTGCCGACGTGGAACATGCGGCTGGTGTCGCCATGGTAGCCGTCCTTGATGACGGTGACGTCGATGTTCAGGGTGTCGCCATCTTTCAGCGGCTTCTCATTCGGAATGCCGTGGCAGACCACGTGGTTGATCGAGGTGCAGATCGACTTCGGGTAACCCTTGTAGTTGAGCGGTGCAGGGATGGCCTGCTGGACATTGACGATGTAGTCGTGGCAGATGCGGTCCAGCTCTTCAGTGGTCACGCCGGGTTTGACGTACTCTTCGATCATCTCCAGAACGTCGGCGGCCAGGCGGCCGGCGATGCGCATCTTTTCGATGTCTTCGGCGGTTTTGATGGTGACGGTCATTGCAGGCTCTCTACAGCGCGGTGTCGCGCGAATAAACGGATAAAGGCAGGATTCTAACAGAGCGACGTAGCCAGCAGGCGCCAGCAGCGTGTTTGCTGCCACTATTTAGGGCGCATAATGGCGTGATTGCGCAGGCGGTGCAAAAGTCGCCCGGTTGCGTTGGTATTTCGGGTTTCGCTGCGCGCGCTTCTGTGGTATAAAATGCGCCGCTTTCCGGGGATAGCCCCGAAAGCACTAACCCACACACGTGTCGACACGATGGCCTGGGTGCCTTCGATCTTAGGATCGCTGGTTGGTCATTGGGATGCGTGGAGGCCCAACCCGACTTATCAAGGAACTATCATGTCCCAAGTCAACATGCGCGATATGCTGAAGGCCGGTGTGCACTTCGGTCACCAAACCCGTTACTGGAACCCGAAAATGGGCAAGTACATTTTCGGCGCGCGCAACAAGATTCACATCATCAACCTTGAAAAAACCCTGCCAATGTTCAACGAAGCACTGACTTTCGTTGAGCGCCTGGCTCAGGGCAAAAACAAGATTCTGTTCGTCGGCACCAAGCGTTCCGCTGGCAAGATCGTTGCTGAACAAGCAGCTCGTTGCGGCTCGCCGTACGTCGATCACCGCTGGTTGGGCGGCATGCTGACCAACTACAAGACCATCCGTGCTTCCATCAAGCGCCTGCGCGAGCTGGAAACTCAGGCTGAAGACGGCACTTTCACCAAGCTGACCAAGAAAGAAGCCCTGATGCGCTCCCGTGATCTGGAAAAACTGGATCGCAGCCTGGGCGGTATCAAGGACATGGGCGGCCTGCCTGATGCACTGTTCGTCATCGACGTTGATCACGAGCGCATCGCGATCACCGAAGCCAACAAGCTGGGCATCCCGGTTATCGGCGTTGTCGATACCAACAGCAGCCCAGAAGGTGTTGACTACATCATCCCAGGTAACGACGACGCCATCCGCGCCATCGAGCTGTACATGGCTTCCATGGCAGACGCCGTTATCCGTGGCCGCAACAACGTCGCTGGCGGTACCGAAGAGTACGTCCAAGACGCTCCAGCTGCTTCGGTAGAGGGCTGAGTCGGTAACGCTTTGCGTTGACTCAGTGCGCAAAAAGGGGGCTAGGCCCCCTTTTTGCCACCTTGAAATCCGCTTGTCAGCATTGTCGTTGCATCATCTTTGTCTGTGTGTGCAGTTGGCAGTGGATTTCCACAGAATTGAACGCCCGTTCCGATCGGGTGGAATGGTTGAAAACCTATCCAAGAGGATTTTGAAATGGCAGCAATTACTGCAGCGCTGGTAAAAGAACTGCGCGAGCGTACTGGCGAAGGCATGATGGACTGCAAGAAAGCCTTGGAAAAGGCTGGCGGCGACATCGAAAAAGCCATTGATGACATGCGTGCTTCGGGCGCCATCAAGGCTGCCAAGAAGGCTGGCAACGTTGCCGCCGAAGGCGCCATCGCCATCAAGGCTGACGACAAGTCCGCCGTCCTGCTGGAAGTGAACTCGCAGACTGACTTCCTGGCTCTGCAAGATGACTTCAAAAACTTCGTTGCCGAAAGCGTTGAACAGGCTTTCGCTGAAAAGCTGACCGATGCCGCTCCGCTGATCGCTTCGCGTGAAGCTGCTCGTGAAGCCCTGGTTGCCAAGTGCGGCGAAAACGTCAACATCCGTCGCCTGGTGCGCGTTGAGGGTGACGTTGTTGGTACCTACCTGCACGGTAACAAGATCGGTGTTGCTGTTGTCCTGAAGGGCGGCGACGTCCAGCTGGCCAAAGAAATCGCCATGCACGTTGCTGCCAGCAACCCTGAGTTCCTGCTGCCATCGCAGGTTTCTCCTGAGGCCATCGAGCGTGAGAAGAACGTCTTCATGACCCTCAACGAAGACAAGATGAAGGGCAAGCCAGCTGAAATCGTCGAGAAGATGATTGCTGGTCGTATCACCAAGTTCCTGGCTGAAGCCAGCCTGGTCGAGCAAGCCTTCGTGATGAACCCAGAAGTCACCGTTGGTGCTCTGGCCAAGAAAGCTGGCGCTGAAATCGTTTCCTTCACCTACTTCAAGGTCGGCGAAGGCATCGAGAAGCCAGTTGACAACTTCGCCGAAGAAGTTGCCGCTCAGCTGGCTGCTGCCAAGCAATAAGACGGATTCATCTGTCTGCCCCAAAGAGGCTGCCCGCTCACGCGCGCAGCCTCTTTGTCAAAGCGGGGGTGGTTTACGAGACCTGTTCCCGCAGGCGCTGTAGCAGCGCCACGCTAGAGTTAGAGCCGGCTGAAAACAGCCCGCCAAGAATTTTATACAAACGCCGCAGGAGAGATTCGCAATGGCTCAGCAGGTGAGTGGTCGTCAACCTCGCTATAAACGCATTTTGCTCAAACTTAGCGGCGAGGCCCTGATGGGCTCGGAAGAGTTCGGCATCGACCCGAAAGTCCTGGATCGCATGGCCCTTGAAGTCGGTCAGCTGGTTGGCATCGGTGTTCAGGTTGGCCTGGTCATTGGTGGCGGTAACCTGTTCCGCGGCGCCGCCCTGAGTGCTGCGGGCATGGATCGCGTTACTGGCGACCACATGGGGATGCTGGCTACCGTGATGAACGCCCTGGCCATGCGTGATGCGCTTGAGCGCTCGAACATCCCGGCAATCGTCATGTCGGCTATCTCCATGGTCGGTGTGACTGATCACTACGACCGCCGCAAAGGTGTGCGTCATCTCAATTCCGGCGATGTGGTGATCTTTGCCGCCGGTACCGGTAACCCGTTCTTTACCACTGATTCGGCCGCGTGCCTGCGCGCCATCGAAATCGATGCCGATGTGGTATTGAAGGCGACCAAGGTCGATGGCGTGTACACTGCCGATCCATTCAAGGATCCGCATGCTGAGAAGTTTGACCGTCTGACGTACGATGAAGTGTTGGATCGCAAACTCGGCGTGATGGACCTCACCGCAATCTGCCTGTGCCGTGATCACAAGATGCCATTGCGGGTATTTAACATGAACAAGCCTGGCGCTCTGCTGAATATCGTAGTGGGCGGCGCTGAAGGAACTCTGATCGAGGAAGGCGAAGAATGATCAACGAAATCAAGAAAGACGCTGAAAGCCGCATGGGCAAGTCCCTGGAATCGCTGGCTCGCAACCTGGCCTCCATTCGTACTGGCCGTGCGCACCCAAGCATTCTCGATAGCGTCAAGGTGCCGGCCTATGGCAGCGACATGCCATTGAATCAGGTCGCCGGTATCAGCGTGGAAGATGCGCGTACCCTGAAAATCGTTGCGCACGACAAGACGCTGATCGCTGCCATTGAAAAGGCGATCATGACCTCTGATCTGGGCCTGAACCCAAGCAGTGCCGGCACCACCATCCGTGTGCCAATGCCTGCCCTGACGGAAGAAACCCGTAAGGGTTACACCAAGCAGGCGCGTGGCGTTGCCGAAGATGCCAAGGTCGCCGTGCGTAACGTGCGTCGTGATGCCCTGGCAGACCTGAAGAAGCTGTCCAAGGACAAAGAGATCAGCGAAGACGAAGAGCGTCGTGCGGCCGATGAGTTGCAGAAGCTGACCGACAAGTTCGTCGCGGAAGTCGACAAGGCGCTGGAAGCCAAGGAAAAGGATCTGATGGCTGTTTGAGGCCGGGACTTTTTCATGGAAAAGAGCAAGCAGGGTGTGTCCCCGTCGGTGCCGCGCCATGTCGCGATCATCATGGACGGAAACAATCGCTGGGCGAAGAAACGTCTGCTGCCCGGCGTTGCCGGGCACAAGGCTGGTGTTGATGCCGTCCGTGCGGTGATCGAGGTGTGCGCCGAAGCCAAGGTCGAGGTACTGACCCTGTTCGCGTTCTCCAGTGAGAACTGGCAGCGGCCGGCTGATGAGGTCGGTGCGTTGATGGAGCTGTTCTTCTCGGCCTTGCGCCGCGAAGCCAAGCGCCTGAACGAGAACAACATCAGCCTTCGGATCATTGGCGATCGGTCGCGCTTTCATCCGGAGCTGCAGGCTGCCATGCGTGAGGCTGAAGCGCTGACTGCGGGCAGTGGTCGCTTTATCCTGCAAATCGCTGCCAACTACGGTGGCCAGTGGGATATCGCCCAGGCTGCCCAGCGCTTGGCGCGGGAAGTTCAGGCGGGGCATTTGCGCCCGGAAGACATCACGCCGGAGCTGCTGCAACCCTGCCTGGCTACCGGTGATCTGCCGTTGCCTGATCTGTGTATTCGCACAGGGGGGGAGCACCGTATCAGCAACTTCCTGCTTTGGCAGTTGGCCTATTCCGAGTTGTATTTCTCCGACCTGTTCTGGCCGGACTTCAAACACGAAGCCATGCGCAAGGCGCTGGCCGATTTTGCTTCGCGTCAGCGCCGCTTTGGTAGAACCAGCGAGCAGGTCGAAGCAGGAGCCCGTGCTTAATGCTTAAACAACGCATCATCACTGCGCTGATCCTGTTGCCGATCGCTCTGGGTGGTTTCTTTCTGCTCGAAGGTGGCGATTTCGCCTTGTTCATTGGTGGAGTTGTGACCCTGGGCGCTTGGGAATGGGCGCGTTTGTCGGGGCTGGTCGCCCAGGCATTGCGTATCGCTTACGCCGCCGTGGTAGCCGGTTTGCTGATGCTGCTGCACCTGATGCCGGATCTGGCCCCTTGGGTGCTCGGTGCGTCGGTGTTGTGGTGGGGGGTGGCAACCTGGCTGGTCTTGACCTATCCCGCGAGTAGCGAGTTGTGGGCCAGTGCCGCCTGCAAGCTGCTGATCGGTTTATTGATCCTTCTGCCGGCATGGCAGGGGCTTATCCTGCTCAAGCATTGGCCGCTCGGTAACGGGTTGATCATGTCGGTCATGGTGCTGGTGTGGGCTGCCGATATTGGGGCCTATTTCTCCGGTAAGGCCTTTGGCAAGCGTAAGCTGGCACCGCAGGTCAGCCCAGGCAAGAGCTGGGAAGGCGTTTATGGTGGTGTAGCGCTGAGCCTGGCGATTACCGTGGCGGTCGGCGTGAATCGTGGCTGGTCGGCCACTGAGTTGCTGTTGGGGGTGCTTGGCGCGGCATTGGTTGTTGCTGTTTCGGTCGTGGGTGACCTGACCGAGAGCATGTTCAAGCGCCGTGCAGGCATCAAGGACAGCAGCAATCTGCTGCCAGGTCATGGCGGTGTGCTGGATCGTATCGACAGCCTGACGGCTGCCATTCCGCTATTTGCTGTGCTGCTTTGGGCAGCTAACTGGGGCGCGATGTGAGCGGTCTGCAACGTATTACCGTGCTTGGGGCCACTGGCTCCATCGGCCTCAGCACGCTTGATGTAATTGCTCGTCATCCCGAGCGATACCAGGTGTTCGCATTGACCGGTTACTCGCGCTTGAGCGAGTTGCTCGCACTTTGCATTCGCCATGCCCCGTCCTATGCCGTGGTGCCAAGCGTCGAAGCCGCGCAGCAGTTGCGTGCTGACCTGCGCGCAGCCGGCTCGGCTACCGAAGTGCTGGTTGGCGAAGCGGGTTTGTGCCAGGTTGCGGCTGCCTCTGAAGTGGATACCGTCATGGCGGCCATTGTCGGTGCGGCGGGTTTGCGTCCTACCCTGGCAGCTGTCGAAGCTGGCAAGAAAGTGTTGTTGGCCAACAAGGAGGCGCTGGTCATGTCCGGCGCACTCTTCATGCAGGCTGTGCGTCAGAGTGGCGCAGTGTTGTTGCCGATCGACAGCGAGCATAATGCGATATTCCAGTGCCTGCCGGGCGATTTCTCCCGCGGCTTGCCTCAGGTTGGCGTACGGCGAATCCTGTTGACTGCGTCAGGTGGCCCGTTCCGGCAAACCCCGCAAAGCGAACTGGCTGACGTGACGCCAGAGCAGGCGTGTGCGCATCCGAACTGGTCGATGGGGCGGAAAATCTCTGTCGACTCGGCAAGCATGATGAACAAGGGGCTGGAATTGATCGAGGCCTGTTGGCTGTTCGATGCCCGGCCGGCCCAGATTGAGGTGGTCGTTCACCCACAAAGCGTAATCCACTCTCTGGTCGATTATGTGGATGGCTCTGTGCTGGCGCAGTTGGGCAATCCCGATATGCGTACACCGATTGCCAATGCGCTGGCCTGGCCTGAGCGGATTGACTCAGGGGTTGCACCACTGGATCTGTTTGCGATTGCCCGGTTGGATTTTCAGGCGCCGGATGAGCAGCGTTTCCCTTGCCTGCGCCTGTCGCGTCAGGCTGCTGACGCTGGGGGTAGTGCCCCGGCGCTGCTCAACGCAGCCAATGAGGTGGCGGTGGCTGCATTTCTTGAGCGGCGCATCCGCTTCCCGGAGATCGCGAGTATGATCGAAGATGTACTCGATCATGAGTCGGTGGTAGCGGTCGATACGCTTGAAGCCGTGTTTGCGGCTGATCACCAGGCGCGCCTTTTGGCCGGTCAGTGGTTGAGCCGTCACGGACGCTGATGCGCCGCGCTTCATGGCGCAGCGTCAGCGTCCGATGAACGTCATTCGGAGAGAGACATGAGTGCGCTCTATATGATTATCGGCACCCTGGTTGCATTGGGTGTGCTGGTCACCTTTCACGAGTTCGGTCACTTCTGGGTGGCGCGCCGCTGCGGCGTCAAGGTTTTGCGTTTTTCAGTGGGTTTCGGTCTGCCACTGTTTCGCTGGCATGATCGGCATGGCACTGAGTTTGTGGTCGCGGCGATCCCGTTGGGTGGCTACGTCAAGATGCTCGATGAGCGAGAGGGTGAGGTGTCGCCCGATCAGCTGGATCAGTCGTTCAATCGAAAGTCGGTGCGCCAGCGCATCGCTATCGTCGCAGCCGGCCCAATTGCCAACTTTTTGCTCGCCATTCTGTTTTTCTGGGTGCTGGCCATGTTGGGCAGCCAGCAGGTGCGCCCGGTCATTGGTGCAGTCGAGGCCGATAGTATTGCTGCGGCTGCCGGTCTGGGCGCCGGTCAGGAAGTCATTGCCGTAGACGGCGAGTCGATCAACGGTTGGGCTGCGGTTAATCTTCAGTTGATCCGTCGCCTTGGCGAGACCGGTTCGCTGCAGGTGACGGTCAGGGAGGAGGGGAGCAGTGCTGAGAGCACCCACGTGCTCAAGCTCGATAAGTGGCTAAAGGGTGCTGATGAGCCGGACCCGATCAATTCCCTGGGGATTCGTCCGTGGCGTCCTGCGTTGCCGCCAGTGTTGGCCGAGCTCGACCCTAAAGGCCCCGCTCAGGCTGCTGGCCTGAAACCCGGTGATCGTCTGCTGGCACTCGATGGTCAGGCGGTGAATGAGTGGCAGCAGGTGGTCGACAAGGTGCGCAGTCGTGCCGGCGGTCGCGTAACGCTGAGCGTTGAGCGCGATGGTGCCACGCTGGAGTTGCCGGTGAACCTGGCCACGCGTGGCGAAGGCAAGGCTGCCAGTGGTTATCTTGGTGCTGGGGTGAAGGCAGTCGAATGGCCGCCAAGCATGCTGCGCGAGGTGCGTTACGGGCCGCTTGCAGCGGTTGGCGAAGGGCTCTCTCGCACGTGGAACATGAGTGTTCTGACCCTGGATTCGCTCAAGAAAATGCTGTTCGGCGAGCTCTCGGTAAAAAACTTGAGCGGACCGATAACCATTGCTAAAGTGGCGGGCGCTTCGGCCCAGTCCGGTGTAGGTGATTTCCTTAATTTCCTCGCCTATCTGAGCATTAGCCTGGGGGTTCTGAATTTGCTGCCTATTCCAGTGTTGGATGGGGGGCATTTGCTGTTTTACCTGATCGAGTGGGCGCGTGGTCGCCCGCTCTCTGATCGGGTGCAAGGTTGGGGAATCCAGATCGGTATCAGTTTGGTAGTCGGGGTGATGTTGCTCGCCCTGATCAACGATTTGGGTCGTCTGTAACGCTTCGCTCAATTGCGAACCCGCCGTCTTTCGCGGAGGGTCGTTTATTGCCAGTTGGAATAAGAAAGGACTTCATGAAACGTCTGCTGCTAACTGCGGTTCTCGCCGTACTGATGATCGCTGAAGTTCACGCCGAGTCCTTCACCATCTCCGATATCCGTGTCAATGGCCTGCAGCGGGTTTCCGCTGGCAGCGTGTTTGGCGCATTGCCGTTGAACGTCGGTGACGACGCCGATGACCGCCGCCTAGTGGAGTCCACCCGTGCGTTGTTCAAAACCGGCTTCTTTCAGGACATCCAACTGGGGCGTGAAGGCAACGTTTTGATCATCAATGTGGTCGAGCGTCCTTCGGTTTCGAGCATCGAGATCGATGGTAACAAGGCCATCAGTACCGAGGACCTGCTCAAGGGCTTGAAACAGTCCGGGCTGTCCGAAGGTGAGATCTTCCAGCGCGCAACCCTCGAAGGTGTGCGTAACGAGTTGCAGCGTCAGTATGTTGCCCAGGGTCGTTATTCGGCTGAGGTTGACACTGAGGTTGTACCGCAGCCGCGCAACCGCGTAGCACTGAAGATCAAGATCAACGAAGGCACCGTTGCGGCGATTCAGCACATCAACGTGGTTGGTAATACCGTCTTCTCCGATGAAGAACTGGCCAGCCTGTTCGAGCTCAAGACCACCAACTGGCTGTCGTTCTTCAAGAACGATGACAAGTACGCTCGCGAAAAGCTCTCGGGTGACCTGGAGCGTCTGCGCTCCTACTACCTGGACCGCGGCTATATCAACATGGATATCGCCTCCACCCAGGTATCCATCACCCCAGACAAGAAACATGTCTATATCACGGTGAACGTCAACGAAGGTGAGAAGTACACCGTGCGTGACGTCAAGCTGTCCGGTGACCTGAAGGTGCCGGAAGACCAGGTCAAGGCACTGCTGCTGGTGCAACCAGGGCAGGTGTTCTCGCGCAAGGTGATGACCACCACCTCCGAGCTGATCACCCGTCGTCTGGGTAACGAAGGCTACACCTTCGCCAACGTTAACGGCGTACCCCAGCCGCACGATGATGACAAGACTGTCGACATCACCTTTGTAGTCGACCCGGGCAAGCGTGCTTACGTCAATCGCATCAACTTCCGTGGTAATACCAAGTCCGAGGATGAGGTACTGCGTCGTGAAATGCGCCAGATGGAAGGCGGTTGGGCATCGACCTACCTGATTGATCAATCCAAGACGCGTCTGGAGCGTTTGGGCTTTTTCAAGGAGGTCAACGTTGAAACCCCGGCAGTTCCGGGTACCGATGACCAGGTAGACGTCAACTACAGTGTAGAAGAGCAGGCTTCCGGTTCGATTACCGCCAGCGTTGGTTTCGCTCAGAGTGCCGGCTTGATCCTTGGTGGTTCGATCAGCCAGAACAACTTCCTCGGTACCGGTAACAAGGTTTCCATTGGCCTGACCCGTAGTGAGTACCAGAGTCGTTACAACTTCAGCTTTGTAGACCCTTACTGGACTGCCGATGGCGTCAGCCTGGGCTACAACGCGTTCTATCGCACCACTGACTACCAGGATCTGGATGTCGACGTTGCCAGCTATGCCGTGGACAGTCTCGGTGCCGGTGTCAGCGTTGGTTACCCGATCAGTGAAACCTCGCGTTTGACCTTCGGCCTGACTGCGCAGCAGGATGAGATCAAGACTGGTCGTTACACCGTTGACGAGATCTTCGATTTCGTCAAACAAGAGGGCGACAAGTACCTGAACTTCAAGGCATCCGCAGGTTGGTCCGAATCGACCCTGAACAAGGGCGTGCTGGCTACCCGTGGCCACTCACAAAGCCTGGTGCTCGAGGCGACCACGCCAGGTAGCGACCTGTCGTTCTTCAAGCTGGACTACCGTGGCCAGATGTTCAAGCCGATCACCAACGACTACACACTGCGGCTGCATACCGAGCTCGGCTACGGAGACGGCTTCGGTTCTACCGAGGGCCTGCCGTTCTACGAGAACTACTATGCAGGTGGCTTCAACTCGGTTCGTGGCTTCAAGGACAGCAGTCTTGGCCCGCGCAGTACGCCAAGTACCGGCAAGAACCCAGGCACGATTGCTGACCCGGATCAGGATCCCTTGCCGTTCGGTGGTAACGTCCTTGTACAGGGTGGTGTCGAGTTGCTGTTCCCTCTACCGTTCGTCAAGGATCAGCGCTCCCTGCGCACCTCGGTTTTCTGGGATGTGGGTAACGTGTTTGACACGCAATGCGGTTCTCAACCGGACTGTGAAAAGGTTGGCCTTTCCGGGCTGGCCAGTTCCGTTGGTTTGGGCGTGACCTGGATCACGGCGCTTGGCCCGCTGAGCTTCAGTCTGGCGATGCCGGTCAAAGAGCCGGACAGCGCCGATACCCAGGTGTTCCAATTCTCTCTGGGCCAGACCTTCTAAGGGTCTGATCCTTGTAACGACAACGGATTCTGTAGGAGTGCATCGTGCGTAAGTTGACTCAACTGGCTGTTCTGGCCGCAGCCCTGGTTGCGACCCCGGCGTTCGCCGAAATGAAAATCGCCGTGCTGAACTATCAGATGGCATTGCTGGAGTCGGATGCGGCGAAGAAGTACGCCGTTGATGCCGAGAAGAAATTCGGCCCTCAGTTGACCAAGCTGAAAAATCTGGAGAGCAGCGCCAAGGGCATCCAGGACCGCCTGGTCAAGGGTGGCGACAAGATGCCTCAGGGTGAGCGTGAGCGCCTGGAGCTTGAGTTCAAGCAGAAAGCACGTGACTTCCAGTTCCAGTCCAAGGAGTTGAACGAGGCCAAGGCAGTCGCTGATCGTGACATGCTCAAGCAACTGAAACCTAAGCTGGATGGTGCTGTTGAGGAAGTCATCAAGAAAGGTGCTTTCGACCTGGTGCTTGAGCGCGGCGCGGTAATCGATGTCAAACCTCAATACGACATCACCCGCCAAGTCATCGAGCGCATGAACCAGTCCCGCTGATATGGCATTCAGTATGAAGCTGGGGCAACTGGCAGAGTTTCTCGGGGCGACGCTCAGTGGCCCCGCTGAGCTTGAAATCGTCGGTCTGGCAACCTTGCAGGATGCCGGTCCGGGGCAGTTGAGCTTCCTGGCCAACCCTCAGTACCGCAAGTACCTGGGTGAGAGCAATGCCGCCGCGGTGTTGCTCAAGGCAAGCGATGCTGAAGGTTTTGCCGGTCATGCGCTGATCGTGCCCGACCCTTATCTTGCGTATGCGCGCATTTCCCACCTGTTTGATCCCAAACCAAAGGCTGTGGCGGGAGTTCATCCCAGCGCCGTGGTGGCTGCGGACGCTCAGGTGGATGCTAGCGCCAGTATTGGAGCCTTCGTTGTTATCGAAAGCGGTGCGCAGATCGGCCCGGGTGTGACCGTTGGCGCGCAGTGTTATATCGGTGCACGTTGCGTGATTGGCGAGGGTGGTTGGCTCGCGCCCAAGGTGACCCTGTATCATGACGTGCGCATTGGCAAGCGTGTCGTGATTCAGTCGGGTGCCGTGTTGGGTGGCGAAGGTTTCGGCTTTGCCAACGAGAAGGGTGTCTGGCAGAAAATCGCGCAGATTGGCGGTGTGACGATCGGCGATGATGTCGAGATTGGTGTCAACACCGCTATTGATCGTGGTGCCTTGGCCGATACCTGTATTGGCAATGGCGTCAAACTCGACAACCAGATCCAGATTGCGCACAACGTTCAGATCGGCGATCACACGGCCATGGCGGCTTGTGTCGGCATTTCCGGCAGTACCAAGATCGGCAAGCATTGCACTATCGCAGGCGGTGTCGGCATGGTCGGTCATATCGATGTCTGCGATGGTGTGTTCGTTTCCGGCATGACGATGGTCACCCGCTCAATCACTGAGCCGGGCGCCTACTCCTCCGGTACGGCCATGCAGCCGTTGGCAGAGTGGCGCAAGAGCGCGGCGCGAATTCGCCAGTTGGATGAGATGGCAAAACGCCTCGTCCAGGTGGAAAAGCGCGTCGACACCGTGACCTCGGACGGCAAAGCTTCATCAGAAGGCTGATACCATTTCCTGATCAGGCGTGCTCAGCTGCTGGATAGCCGCCTTGATTTGCAAAAGGAGCGTTAAACCAAGGTTTACGCTCCCTATCTTTACTACAGGCTTCCCCCCGAAATGATGGACATCAACGAGATTCGCGAATACCTGCCTCACCGTTACCCGTTCCTGTTGGTGGACCGGGTAGTGGACTTGGACGTAGAGGCTCAGCGCATTCGTGCCTACAAGAATGTCAGCATCAACGAGCCTTTCTTCAATGGTCACTTCCCGGCGCACCCGATCATGCCGGGCGTATTGATCATCGAGGCCATGGCCCAGGCAGCCGGTATCCTCGGCTTCAAGATGCTCGACGTCAAACCTGCGGACGGCACCCTGTATTACTTCGTGGGCTCCGACAAGCTGCGCTTCCGTCAGCCGGTTCTGCCGGGCGATCAGCTGATTCTTGAAGCCAAGTTCATCAGTTGCAAGCGCCAGATCTGGAAGTTCGATTGCCAGGCTTCGGTGGACGGCAAGCCTGTCTGCTCGGCTGAGATCATCTGCGCGGAACGTAAACTATGAGTTTGATTGACCCTCGGGCAATCATCGACCCTTCGGCCAAGCTGGCCGAAGGCGTTGAGGTCGGCCCCTGGTCGATTATCGGCGCAAATGTCGAGATCGGGGAGGGGACCGTTGTCGGTCCGCATGTGATTATCAAAGGGCCAACCCGTATTGGTCGGCATAATCGCATCTATCAGTTTTCCTCTGTTGGCGAAGACACCCCTGATCTGAAATACAAGGGCGAACCTACCCGTCTGGTCATTGGCGATCACAATGTGATTCGCGAGGGTGTGACGATCCATCGTGGTACCGTACAAGACCGTTCGGAGACCACCCTGGGTGATCACAACCTGATCATGGCCTATGCTCACATCGGTCACGACAGCGTAATTGGCAACCATTGCATTCTGGTTAACAACACTGCATTGGCCGGCCATGTGCATGTCGATGATTGGGCGATACTCTCCGGCTTCACGCTGGTTCACCAGTTCTGCCATATCGGTGCTCACAGCTTCTCCGGTATGGGTACGGCAATTGGCAAGGATGTACCGGCTTTTGTGACGGTGTTTGGCAACCCTGCTGAAGCACGCAGCATGAACTTCGAGGGCATGCGCCGTCGTGGTTTCAGTGACGACGCCATCCATGCGCTACGCCGCGCTTACAAGGTGGTCTATCGCCAAGGACTGACGGTCGAGCAGGCCATCGTCGAGCTCACCGAGTCGGCCAGTCAATTCCCTGAAGTCGACCTGTTCCTCACGTCGATCAAGAACTCCACTCGCGGCATCACCCGCTGACCATGGCGCAGCTTTGTGTAGCGCTGGTGGCAGGTGAGGCCAGTGGCGATATTCTGGGTGCGGGCCTGATGCGCGCATTGAAGACCCGTCACCCGGATATCCGCTTCATCGGCGTAGGCGGCCCATTGATGCAGGCCGAGGGCCTGGATTCGTACTTCCCGATGGAGCGCTTGGCTGTCATGGGCCTGGTTGAGGTGCTTGGGCGCCTGCGCGAACTGCTCAAGCGGCGCAAGGCGCTGATCCAGACACTGATCGCCGAAAAGCCCGATGTGTTCATCGGTATCGATGCCCCGGACTTTACGCTCAATATCGAACTGAAGCTGCGCCAGGTCGGAATCAAGACGGTGCATTACGTCAGCCCGTCCGTTTGGGCCTGGCGTCAGAAGCGTGTGTTGAAGATTCGCGAAGGTTGCGACCTTATGCTCACCCTGTTGCCCTTCGAGGCTAGGTTCTACGAAGAGCAGGGCGTGCCGGTGCGTTTCGTCGGTCATCCGTTGGCCGATACTATCGATCTTGAGTGCGACCGCAGTGCTGCTCGCGCTCAGTTGGGGTTGCCGGATGGGCCGCTGGTGGCCTTGATGCCGGGTAGCCGTGGTGGTGAGGTAGGCCGTCTGGGCGCGTTGTTCCTGGATGCCGCGCAACGTCTGAGGGAGCGTGTCCCGGATGTGCGCTTCGTCTCCCCTTGCGCCAACGCGCTGCGTCGTGAACAGCTCGAGCAAATGCTGGTTGGTCGTGATCTGCCGGTAACCCTGCTCGACGGTCAGTCGCATCAGGCCTTGGCGGCCTGTGATGCCGTGTTGATTGCTTCCGGTACTGCCACCCTTGAAGCGCTACTGTTCAAGCGGCCAATGGTGGTTGCCTATCGCCTGGCGCCGTTGACCTACTGGATTCTCAAGCGTCTGGTGAAAAGCCCGTACGTCTCGCTGCCTAACTTGCTGGCCCAGCGCCTGTTGGTGCCGGAGCTGTTGCAGGATGCAGCGACGCCCGAGGCGCTGGCAGAGACGTTGCTGCCGTTGCTTGCCGATGGCCGTGGACAGACCGACAGCTTTGATCAGATTCACCGTACGCTGCGCCGTGACGCCTCCAATCAGGCGGCTGAAGCGGTGCTGGCCTTGCTGGAAAAACGATAAATGCAAATGGGACTGGACTTCAATCTGGTCGAGGACCTTGTCGCCGGTGTTGACGAGGTCGGTCGTGGGCCTCTGTGTGGCGCGGTGGTCACCGCTGCGGTGATCCTGGACCCGAAGCGGCCGATTCTTGGCCTGAATGACTCGAAAAAGCTCACCGAAGCTCGTCGTGAAAAGCTCTTCGACGAAATCTGTGAAAAGGCGCTCAGCTTTTGCATTGCCCGGGCCGAGGTCGAAGAGATTGATCAACTGAACATCCTGCATGCCACCATGTTGGCCATGCAGCGTGCGGTAGAGGGGTTGCATATCACCCCGAAACTGGCGTTGATCGACGGTAACCGCTGCCCCAAGCTCGATGTACCGGCGGCGCCGGTGGTCAAGGGTGATAGCCAGGTGCCTGCAATTGCGGCGGCCTCGATCCTGGCCAAGGTCACGCGCGACCGCGAGATGGCAGCCTTCGAGAAAGTCTACCCCGGCTACGGCATTGGCGGGCATAAGGGCTACCCGACACCTGTGCATCTTGAAGCACTAGCCCGGCTGGGCCCGACCCCCATTCATCGGCGCTCATTCGCGCCGGTGCGTGCCGCCTTCGAGGCCCGCGAGATACAGGCTGGCGGTTTGCCGGATATCTGACCGCTTGACCATTCATTTTTGGCCAGTGTTCTGCACTGGCTGATGTTTCGCTCAAGGCCCGGTACAATCCGGGCCTTGTTGTTTTGCGCTGCTATAGGATCATCATGTCGGCTTCCTTCGTTCATCTTCGCCTGCACACCGAATACTCGCTGGTCGATGGCCTGGTGCGCATCAAGCCGCTGGTCAAGGCGTTGGCCGGGATGAACATGCCGGCAGTCGCGGTCACTGACCAGAGCAACATGTGTTCGCTGGTCAAGTTCTACAAGGCAGCCATGGGCGCGGGCGTCAAGCCGATCTGTGGCGCCGACCTGTGGCTGGCAAGCGCGGACCCGGATGCGCCTCTGGCACGCATCTGCTTTCTGGCGATGGATGTCCAGGGTTATCGCAACCTCACCGAGTTGATTTCCCGCGGTTGGATGGACGGGCAGCGCAATGGTCTGGTTATCATCGAGCGTGACTGGATTGCCCAGGCCAGCGAAGGTCTGATTGCCCTCTCTGCGGCCCGCGAGGGCGATATCGGCATGGCATTGCTCGCGGGTAATCCCGACGAGGCAGAACGCCTGCTGCGTGACTGGATGGCAATGTTCCCGGAGCGCTTCTATGTGGAAGTGCAACGCACTAACCGCACGGGCGACGAAGAGTACCTGCACGCTGCGGTGGCCCTGGCTGACAAGCTCGGCGCGCCTCTGGTGGCGACCAACGATGTACGGTTCATCAAACAGTCGGACTTCGATGCGCATGAAACGCGCGTCTGCATCGGCGAAGGTCGGGCGCTGGATGACCCGCGCCGCTCGCGTAACTACAGTGATCAGCAATACCTGAAAAGCCCGGCGGAAATGGCCGAGCTGTTCAGTGATCTGCCTGAGGCGCTGGAGAACACGGTTGAAATTGCCAAGCGCTGCAATATCCAGGTGCAGTTGGGGAAATACTTCCTGCCGGACTTCCCGACGCCTAATGGCATGTCCATCGACGACTACCTGCGTCTTGTATCACATGAGGGCCTGGAGGAACGTCTGGCGGTGTTGTGGCCCAAAGAGACCACGCCCGACTATGAGGCGAAGCGCCAGACCTACCTGGACCGGCTGAAGTTCGAACTCGACATCATCATCCAGATGGGGTTCCCGGGTTACTTCCTGATCGTTATGGACTTCATCAAGTGGGCCAAGAACAACGGCGTGCCGGTAGGCCCTGGCCGTGGGTCGGGTGCGGGCTCACTGGTGGCCTACGTTCTGAAGATCACCGACCTCGATCCGCTGGCTTACGACTTGCTGTTTGAGCGGTTCCTCAACCCTGAACGGATCTCCATGCCCGACTTCGACGTCGACTTCTGCATGGACGGTCGTGACCGGGTGATTGACTATGTGGCTGAAGCCTATGGGCGCAATGCGGTAAGTCAGATCATTACCTTTGGCACCATGGCGGCAAAGGCGGTAGTGCGAGACGTGGCACGGGTGCAGGGCAAGTCTTACGGGCTTGCCGACCGGTTGTCGAAGATGATCCCGTTCGAAGTCGGCATGACCCTGGAAAAGGCCTACGAGCAGGAGGAGATGCTGCGCGACTTCCTCAAGAGCGATGAGGAAGCCCAGGAGATCTGGGACATGGCCCTGAAGCTTGAAGGGGTTACGCGCGGCACGGGCAAGCACGCCGGTGGTGTGGTGATCGCCCCGACCAAGCTGACCGACTTCTCGCCGATTGCCTGTGACGAAGAGGGCGGCGGCCTGGTAACCCAGTTCGACAAGGACGATGTTGAGGCGGCGGGCCTGGTGAAGTTCGACTTCCTCGGCTTGCGTACCCTGACCATCATCAAATGGGCGATGGAGACGATCAACCGTGAGCAGGCCAAGAACGGCCTGGACGATCTGAACATCGACTTTATCCCGCTTGACGACAGAAAGACCTTCGAACTGCTGCAAAAAGCCGAAACGACGGCAGTGTTCCAGCTTGAATCGCGGGGTATGAAAGAGCTGATCAAAAAGCTCAAGCCCGACTGCCTGGAAGACCTCATTGCACTGGTTGCGCTGTTCCGTCCCGGCCCGCTGCAGTCGGGCATGGTGGACGACTTCATCAACCGTAAGCACGGCCGCGCCGAGCTGGCCTATCCGCACCCGGACTACCAGTACGAAGGCCTGAAGCCGGTACTGGCGCCTACCTACGGCATCATCCTGTATCAGGAACAGGTGATGCAGATCGCTCAGGTCATGGCGGGTTACACCCTGGGTGGCGCGGACATGCTCCGTCGGGCCATGGGCAAGAAAAAGCCCGAGGAGATGGCCAAGCAGCGCGGCGGTTTCATCGAAGGGTGTGCGAACAACAATATTGATGCCGAGCTTGCCGGTAACATCTTTGACCTGGTAGAGAAGTTCGCCGGTTACGGCTTCAACAAGTCTCACTCGGCGGCCTATGGCCTGGTGTCGTACCAGACCGCCTGGCTCAAGACCCACTACCCGGCACCGTTCATGGCGGCGGTGCTCTCGGCGGATATGCACAACACCGACAAGGTGGTCACGCTGATCGAGGAAGTGCGCAGCATGAAGCTGCGTCTGGACGCCCCGGACGTTAACACTTCGGACTTCAAGTTCACGGTCAACGACGACGGTCGGATTGTCTACGGCCTGGGCGCGATCAAGGGTGTTGGTGAAGGGCCGGTAGAGGCCATTGTCGAGGCTCGCGCCGATGGTCCGTTCAAGGATCTGTTCGATTTCTGCGAGCGCGTGGACCTCAAGCGCATCAACAAGCGCACCCTCGATGCACTGGTTCGTAGCGGCGCGCTGGATCGCCTGGGGCCTTATTTTCATGACGAGCTCAAGGCCTACCAGGCCAACATCGACCGCAACCGTGCGGTACTGCTGGCGGCCATGGAGGAGGCAATCAAGTCGGCGGAGCAGACTGCGCGTACCCATGACAGCGGCCACGCCGATCTGTTTGGGGGGCTGTTCGTCGAGGAAGACGCCGACGTTTATGCCAATCACCGCAAGGCCCGAGAACTCACCCTCAAGGAGCGCCTGCGAGGCGAGAAAGATACCCTTGGCCTCTATCTGACCGGGCACCCGATCGATGAGTATGAAGGTGAGATTCGTCGTTTCGCGCGCCAGCGGATCATTGATCTGAAGCCTGCCCGTGACACCCAGACCGTCGCGGGCATGATCATCGCCCTGCGGGTGATGAAGAACAAGAAAGGCGACAAGATGGGCTTTGTGACCCTTGACGACCGTTCCGGACGGATCGAGGCGTCCTTGTTCGCCGATGCATTCCATTCTGCTCAGGCATTGTTGCAGACCGACGCAATGGTCGTGGTTGAAGGGGAGGTCAGTAACGATGACTTCTCCGGCGGCTTGCGCCTGCGGGTCAAGCGCGTCATGAGCATGGAAGATGCGCGTACCAACCTGGCCGAAAGCCTGCGCCTGAAGGTGCGTAGTGATGCGCTCAAAGGTGATCGCTTGACCTGGTTGGGGGAGTTGTTCAAGCGTCATCGTGGCGCCTGCCCGATCACATTGGAGTACACCGGAACCGATGCCAAGGCCTTGCTGCAGTTCGGCGAGGGCTGGCGTATCGATCCGGCCGATGGCTTGATCCAGGCACTGCGTGACCAGTTCGGACGTGAGAACGTCTTTTTGCAATATCGATGAATTTTTAATCTCGACCTGAATGCGCCCGATCCCTTAAGGTAGGGCGCCAAACGGATCAACCGGCCGGCCGCCTGGCCGTCGACCCAAGACGGAAGCCTATGAACCCGAATTTTCTGGATTTCGAACAGCCGATTGCTGACCTGCAAGCCAAGATCGAAGAGCTGCGCCTGGTTGGTAACGACAACTCGCTGAACATTGGCGAAGAAATTTCGCGCCTGCAGGACAAGAGCAGCGCCCTGACTGCCAGCATCTTCAACAATCTGACCAGTTGGCAGATTGCACGAATGGCTCGTCATCCGCGCCGTCCTTACACCCTGGACTACATCGAGCACATCTTCACCGAGTTCGACGAACTGCACGGTGACCGTCACTTCTCCGACGATGCCGCCATTGTTGGTGGTGTCGCCCGCCTGGACGGTCGGCCAGTCATGGTCATCGGTCATCAGAAAGGCCGCGAAGTGCGCGAGAAAGTTCGCCGCAACTTCGGTATGCCGCGCCCTGAAGGCTACCGTAAGGCGTGCCGCCTGATGGAAATGGCCGAGCGTTTCAAGATGCCGATCCTCACCTTCATCGACACGCCAGGTGCTTACCCGGGTATCGACGCTGAAGAGCGCAACCAAAGCGAAGCCATTGCCTGGAACCTGCGGGTCATGGCACGTCTTAAAACCCCGATCATCGCCACCGTTATCGGTGAAGGTGGTTCCGGTGGTGCGTTGGCCATTGGTGTCTGCGACCAACTGAACATGCTGCAATACTCCACCTATTCGGTGATCTCGCCAGAAGGCTGCGCGTCGATTCTCTGGAAAACCTCCGAGAAGGCCGCTGATGCTGCCGAGGCCATGGGCATTACCGCCGAGCGTCTGAAAGGCCTGGGTATTGTCGACAAGGTCATTGCCGAGCCACTGGGTGGTGCTCACCGTGATCCAGCGGCGGCGGCGGCTTCGATCCGTGGCGAGTTGCTTGAGCAACTGGACATGCTGAAGAAGTTCGATAACGACGCGCTGCTCAAGCGTCGTTACGATCGTCTGATGAGCTACGGGCTCTGATCTGAAGGCATCGGTGCCCCGCTTGCAGGTATGCCAGGCTCCTTTCAGGGGCTGGCATGCCGGTGAACGCGTGCAGAGCGCTCGCTGACGAGGTGCCCCGATGACTGATCTACCTACCAGGCTGCTTGCCAGCCTGGCACCCTGGCGCAACGCACCGTCCTGGTGTGTCGCGCTATCCGGTGGGCTGGACTCCAGTGTCCTGCTTCATCTGCTGGCGCTGTTGTCCCGCCAGCATGCCTTGCCCCCTCTACGTGCCATCCACATCCATCACGGCCTTCAGGTCGCTGCTGACGCGTGGCCGCAGCTTTGCCAGCAACGCTGCGACGCGCTTGGTATTGAGCTTCAGGTCATTCATGTCACGGTAGCGCCGGGTGCGAGCCTGGAGCAGGGCGCAAGGGATGCACGCTACCGGGCGTTTGCTGAAGCATTGCGCCCTGCTGAGGTGTTGTTGACGGCTCAACACCGTGAGGATCAGGCTGAAACCATACTGTTTCGCTTGCTGCGTGGCGCGGGTGTGCGAGGGTTGGCAGCGATGCCGGTGCAGCGCCCATTGGGTACGGGGCGCTTGGTGCGTCCACTTTTGGCGGTTGGGCGCGAAGAACTGGAGCGTTATGCGGCGCAGCAGGGGCTGGAGTGGATCGACGATCCCTCCAACACCGATTGTCGCTTCTCACGTAATTACTTGCGCCATGACGTGTTTCCGGTGTTGACCCAGCGCTGGCCTCAGGCGGCACAAAGCCTTGCACGCAGCGCTGCTCACCTCGAGGAAGCGCGCGTATTGCTTGAGGAACTGGCGCAGCAGGATCTGCTACAGGCCCGAACGGCCAGTGGTTTTGAATGGCTGGCATTGCCTTCGTTGGATTTGCCGACACTCCGGGCGCTTTCCCCGGCGCGCCAGCGCAACGCGTTGCAGTCCTGGCTGGCTGAGTACACTCGTTTACCCGACAGCCGGCACTGGGCTGGGTGGGAGAGCGTGCGGGATGCGGCCGACGGCAGTCGTGCCCTGTGGCGCCTCACCGATGGTGAGTTGCACCGTTGCGGCGATCGGATCTGGTGGTTGGCAGGTGACTGGCTTAAACCGCAGCCACCGACTCAGCCCTGGCGTGATCCTGGTCGACCACTGGCGTTGATCGATAACGGCTGTGTCCGTATAAGTGGTGGAGTGCCGCAGGGCTTAGTGCAGATTCGCTATCGTCAGGGCGGTGAAATGCTTCAGGTGCCAGGCCGAGGCCAGCGCGATCTCAAGCGTTTGCTCAACGAGCAGCATTTGCCGCTGTTCGTTCGCGCTCGGCTACCCTTACTGTTCGAGGGTGAGCGTCTGTTGGCAGTAGCGAACCTGCCTTCGCTGGCGCAGGACCAGTGGCAATTGCACTGGTCAGCACCGACGAACGCGCAAGGTTTGAGATGAAGGGCAGTTTCGGGTAGACTACGCTCCCTTCTTGATACAGCTTCTGTGACTTCATCGAAATCACGGGAGTTGCCGATTACCAAGCAGTTTTTTGCTGGGCGATTCTAAAAATGTTTAGCGAGCTCCTTACCGGGTTTTTTACCCCCGGTCTGTCCAGACGCGGCAGTTTTTTAAGATGCACTGTGATTGACGCAGGTGATCGGGGGCTTCGGCCTTCCTTCGCTTTCCCCGGCGGCGCAGACCGCTTTAACGCAGACTTCTAGGGTTTTTCATGACGCGCTACATATTCGTCACGGGCGGTGTTGTTTCTTCATTGGGGAAAGGCATTGCCTCGGCTTCATTGGCGGCCATCCTGGAGGCGCGGGGGCTCAAGGTCACCATGCTCAAGCTGGACCCGTACATCAACGTCGACCCGGGCACCATGAGCCCTTTCCAGCACGGTGAGGTGTTCGTCACCCACGACGGCGCCGAGACCGACCTGGACCTGGGCCACTATGAGCGGTTCATCCGCACGACCATGACCCAGAACAACAACTTCACCACCGGGCGTGTCTACGAGCACGTGCTGCGCAAGGAGCGCCGTGGTGATTATCTGGGCGCGACCATCCAGGTCATTCCGCACATCACCGACGAGATCAAGCGTCGCATCATCAAGGGCGCCGGCGATGCCGACGTGGCCCTGGTGGAAATCGGCGGTACTGTGGGTGACATTGAGTCGCAACCGTTCCTCGAAGCGATCCGTCAGCTGCGTGTTGAAGTAGGCTCCAAGCGCGCCATGCTGATGCACCTGACGCTGGTTCCGTACATTGCCACTGCCGGTGAGACCAAAACCAAGCCGACTCAGCATTCGGTCAAGGAGCTGCGCTCCATTGGTCTGCAGCCAGACGTACTGATTTGCCGCTCCGACCACCCGGTTGATGTGTCTTCTCGTCGCAAGATTGCCCTGTTCACCAACGTTGAAGAGCGTGCGGTGATCTCCCTGGAAGACGTCGACACCATCTACAAGATCCCGGCCGTACTGCACGCCCAGGGTCTGGATGATTTCGTCGTCGAGCGTTTCGGCCTGCAATGCAACGGTGCCGACCTGTCCGAGTGGGAAAAGGTTGTCGACGCCAAGCTCAACCCCGAGCATGAAGTCACCATCGCCATGGTCGGTAAGTACATGGAGCTGCTGGACGCGTACAAGTCGCTGATCGAAGCGATGAGCCACGCCGGCATCCAGAACCGCACCAAGGTCAACCTGCGCTACATCGACTCCGAAGACATCGAGAACCAGGGCACAAGCCTGCTCGAAGGTGCTGACGCCATCCTGGTACCCGGTGGTTTCGGTCTGCGCGGTGTCGAAGGCAAGATCACTGCCGTTCAGTACGCCCGTGAGAACAAGGTGCCTTACCTGGGCATCTGCCTGGGCATGCAGGTTGCCGTGATCGAATTCGCGCGTAACGTCATGGGCTGGAAAGACGCCAACTCCACCGAGTTCGATCGCAACAGCGGTCACCCGGTTGTCGGTTTGATCACCGAGTGGGCTGACGCTACCGGCGCCGTCGAAACCCGTACCGAAACTTCCGACCTGGGCGGCACCATGCGCCTTGGCGCTCAAGAGTGCCAGTTGGAGGGCGGTTCCAAGGTTCATGACTGCTATGGTAAGGACGTCATTGTCGAGCGTCATCGCCACCGCTATGAAGTGAACAACAACCTGTTGCCGCAGTTGATCGAAGCTGGCCTGAAAGTGTCCGGTCGTTCCGGCGACGGCGCACTGGTTGAAGTTGTCGAGGCCAAGGATCATCCATGGTTCGTCGCTTGCCAGTTCCACCCGGAGTTCACCTCCACGCCACGTGATGGCCACCCACTGTTCAGTGGTTTCGTGAAGGCGGCACTGGCACAACGGAACAAAGGCTGATCCATGACCCAGAAGATCATTCGCGTCGGTAACATCGAGATCGCCAACGACAAGCCAATGGTGCTGTTCGGCGGTATGAACGTGCTGGAAAGTCGTGACCTGGCACTCAAGGTCTGCGAAGAGTACGTGCGGGTGACCGAGAAGCTCGGTATCCCTTACGTGTTCAAGGCCAGCTTCGACAAGGCCAACCGTTCTTCGATCAATTCGTATCGTGGGCCGGGCCTGGAAGAGGGCATGCGGATTTTCGAGGACGTGAAGAAAGCGTTCGGCGTGCCCGTTATCACTGACGTGCATGAGCCGGACCAGGCTGCCACGGTGGCCAAGGTCTGCGACATCATCCAGTTGCCGGCCTTTCTGTCTCGTCAGACCGATCTGGTCGTGGCCATGGCCAAGACCGGCGCTGTGATCAATATCAAGAAAGCCCAGTTCCTCGCACCGCAGGAGATGAAGCACATCCTGACCAAGTGCGAGGAGGCCGGTAACGATCAGTTGATCCTCTGCGAGCGTGGTTCCAGCTTCGGCTATAACAACCTGGTGGTGGACATGCTGGGCTTCGGTATCATGAAGCAGTTTGAATACCCGGTGTTCTTCGACGTCACCCACGCCCTGCAAATGCCGGGCGGCCGCGCCGATTCGGCCGGTGGTCGTCGTGCCCAGGTCACCGACCTCGCCAAGGCTGGCATCAGCCAAGGCCTGGCAGGTCTGTTCCTGGAGGCCCATCCGGATCCGGACAACGCCAAGTGCGATGGTCCATGCGCCCTGCGCCTGGACAAACTGGAGCCATTCCTGGCCCAGCTCAAGCAACTGGATGATCTGGTTAAGAGTTTTCCGACGGTAGAAACCGCGTAATCCTCATTTCTCCGGTAAAGTACCGCACGCTCAACCCCTGACCAACCGGTCAGGGTTCTCTCCCCGTCAGGCTTGCCTTGCCTGTTTTTCCTTGTCTGGCGGCGGGCAAAGATTTTTCTCAGCTGCGTTGTTTTCGTCAATTTTGGAGTGCTTACAACAATGGCAAAGATCGTCGACATCAAAGGTCGTGAAGTTCTCGATTCGCGTGGTAACCCCACCGTCGAAGCGGACGTACTGCTCGACAACGGCATCATCGGCAGTGCCTGTGCGCCGTCCGGTGCTTCCACTGGCTCGCGTGAAGCGCTCGAGCTGCGTGATGGCGACAAGAGCCGTTACATGGGCAAGGGCGTGCTGAAAGCCGTTGCCAACATCAATGGCCCGATCCGCGACCTGCTGCTGGGCAAAGACCCAAGCGACCAGAAAGCCCTCGACCACGCGATGATTGAGCTGGACGGTACCGAGAACAAGGCCAAGCTGGGCGCCAACGCCATCCTGGCTGTCTCCCTGGCTGCCGCCAAGGCCGCTGCTCAGGACCAGGATCTGCCGCTGTACGCGCACATCGCCAACCTGAACGGTACCCCAGGCCAGTACTCCATGCCTGTGCCAATGATGAACATCATCAACGGTGGCGAGCACGCGGATAACAACGTCGACATTCAGGAGTTCATGGTTCAGCCGGTTGGCGCCAAGACCTTCTCCGACGCACTGCGCATGGGCACCGAGATTTTCCACCACCTCAAAGCCGTGCTGAAGGCCCGTGGCCTGAACACTGCGGTAGGTGACGAAGGCGGTTTCGCACCAAACCTGGCGTCCAACGAAGATGCACTGTCGGCTATCGCCGAAGCTGTGGCCAATGCAGGCTACAAACTGGGCACCGACGTGACCCTGGCACTGGACTGCGCTTCCAGCGAATTCTTCGAAGACGGCAAGTACAACCTGTCGGGTGAAGGCAAGTCGTTCGACGCCAACGGTTTCGCCGACTACCTGAAAGGCCTGACCGAGCGCTTCCCGATCATCTCCATCGAAGACGGCATGGACGAGTCCGACTGGGCTGGCTGGAAAGCCCTGACCGACAAGATTGGTGAGAAGGTACAACTGGTCGGTGACGATCTGTTCGTTACCAACACCAAGATCCTGAAGGAAGGCATCGACAAGAAGATCGCCAACTCCATCCTGATCAAGTTCAACCAGATCGGCACGCTGACCGAGACCCTGGAAGCCATCCAGATGGCCAAGGCTGCAGGCTACACCGCCGTGATTTCGCACCGCTCCGGTGAAACTGAAGACTCGACCATTGCCGACCTGGCTGTGGGTACTGCTGCGGGTCAGATCAAGACCGGTTCGCTGTGCCGTTCCGATCGCGTCTCCAAGTACAACCAACTGCTGCGTATCGAAGAGCAACTGGGCGCCAAAGCGGTATACCGCGGCCGTGCCGAGTTTCGTGGCTAAGCAAGAAATGGTAAAAAGACAGCAGTGTGCCGCCGATCGGTCATACTGATCGACAGCAACATGCTTGTTGCAGGCAATTGCCCACAAAGCCTGGCTTCGGCCAGGCTTCGTGCCATCAGCAACCTGCATTAAGCAGCGGTCTTTTCCACTGGATACCTCGATGCGCAGTCCCTATTGGTTGTTCCTCGTTCTGCTCTTGTTGCTTGCCGGCCTGCAGTATCGTCTGTGGGTGGGTAATGGCAGCCTGGCGCAGGTCACTGAGCTCAAGCAGCAGATCGCTGATCAGCACGCCGAGAATGAACGGTTGCTGGAGCGTAATCGCGTGCTCGATGCTGAAGTGCTGGAGTTGAAAAAAGGTATGGAGACCGTCGAAGAACGGGCGCGCCACGAACTGGGTATGGTCAAAGAGGGCGAAACCCTCTACCAGTTACCGCAATGAGCCAGTCCCTGCCTGCCTTCTGGGCAGTGATACCTGCTGCGGGCGTTGGTGCCCGAATAGCAGCCGATCGCCCCAAACAGTACTTGCAGTTGGGCGGCCGGACAATCCTCGAGCATAGCCTCGACTGTTTTCTAGACCACCCCTGCCTCAAGGGCGTGGTTGTCAGCCTCGCCGCTGACGATCCTTATTGGCCAGGTCTTCGCTGCGCCGTTGATACTCGTATCCAGCGTGCAGCCGGTGGGCGTGAGCGGGCCGACTCAGTGCTCAATGCGTTGCTGTTGTTGCATGCTCAGGGGGCTGACGACGCCGACTGGGTGCTGGTGCATGATGCTGCGCGACCGAACCTGGCACGTACCGACCTGGATCGGCTACTGGCCGAACTTGCCGATGATCCGGTGGGTGGGCTGCTGGCCGTGCCTGCGCGAGACACGCTTAAGCGTGCAGATGCCCAGGGCCGGGTGGCCGCGACCATTGACCGCAGTACCGTCTGGCAGGCCTATACACCGCAGATGTTTCGTCTGGGTGCCCTGCACCGTGCGCTGGCCGACAGCCTGGTGGCGGACGTGGTGATTACCGACGAAGCCTCTGCTATCGAGTGGTCGGGGCAGGCGCCGCGACTGATCGAAGGACGCAGTGACAACATCAAGGTCACTCGCCCAGAAGACCTTGAGTGGCTGCGTCAGCGCTGGGCGCTGCGCGGCTGATTGCCAACCGCCAGCCAGACTGGCTTCTACGGGGTGCGGTACTCCGGCAGATTTGCCAATCCTTCTCGTAAGTAATCCACCAATTGACGCACCTTGGGCGACAGATGCCGTTGCTGTGGATACAGCGCCCACACGGCAGTGTTGGGGGGTTGGTGCGCTTCAAGCAGCGAAACCAGTGCACCGCTGCGCAGGTGCTCTTGCACGTAGTAGTCCGGTAGTTGGCACAAGCCTACGCCCTGCAGTGCTGCATCGAGCACCGCCTGGCCGCTGTTGCAGCGCCAGTTGCCCTGTACGCGCTGTGCGATTTCACGCCCATCCTGCTGCAAAGGCCAGCTGTCCGTACTGCCGATCAAGCAGTTGTGTCGCGCCAGTTCCGAAAGGCTGTGCGGGCGACCATAGCGCTCCAGATACGCGGGCGAGGCGCAGAGGTACATGCGCCGGGGCGCCAGGCGGCTGGCCACCAGTCGCGAGTCCTGCAGGCGCCCCAGTCGAATGGCCATGTCCATGCCTTCATGCAGCAGGTCCAGTGTACGGTTGGTCAGTTCGATATCCACCCGCAATTGCGGGTAAAGGGCCATGAAGCGGGTCACCAGCGGCACAATGAAACGCTCGCCATATGCCACTGCGCAGGTCATGCGCAGCAGCCCCTTGGGTTCGCTACCAAGGTCGCCCATGGCTCGTAGCGCTTCGTCCCGGCCATCTTGCAAACGCTGGCAATGTTGCAGGAACGTCTGTCCTGCCTCCGTCAGGCTGACCCTTCGGGTGCTGCGATATAGCAGGCGGGTCTGCAGGCGTTCTTCGAGGCGGGCAATTTGGCGGCTGATATGGGAAGACGAAACCCCAAGGCGCTCTGCTGCTGCGGTGAACTGCCCTGATTCGGCGACGGCGACGAACTCATCGAAGCCTTCCCAGTGACTGCTTGCCATCGATTATCCCTGCTCAGCATTAATGTTTTGCGTTTGCCTGGATTATTCATCAAATGTTGATGAATTACACTTCAAGGCTGGAAACCGAACCTTTGCTGGAGAAGATTCATGATCAAGTCCCGTGCCGCCGTTGCCTTCGAGGCCAAGAAACCACTGGAGATCGTTGAGGTCGATGTGGCCATGCCCAAGGCGGGCGAAGTGCTGCTGCGCGTAGTGGCGAGTGGTGTCTGCCACACGGATGCCTACACCCTGTCCGGCGCCGATCCGGAAGGTATCTTCCCCTCGATTCTTGGCCATGAAGGCGGTGCTATCGTCGAAGCCATCGGTGAGGGTGTCACCTCGGTCGCTGTAGGTGACCACGTGATCCCGCTGTACACCCCGGAGTGTGGCAAGTGCAAATTCTGCCTCTCTGGCAAGACCAACCTGTGCCAGGCTATTCGTGCCACTCAGGGCAAGGGCCTGATGCCTGACGGCACCACGCGCTTCTCCTACAAGGGCCAGCAACTGTTCCACTACATGGGCACCTCGACGTTCTCCGAGTACACCGTACTGCCGGAAATCTCCGTGGCCAAAATCCAGAAGGAAGCACCGCTGGAAAAAGTCTGCCTGCTGGGCTGCGGTGTCACTACTGGTATTGGTGCAGTGCTCAACACTGCCAAGGTCAAGCCAGGCGACACCGTCGCGGTTTTCGGCCTCGGTGGCATCGGCCTGTCGGCGATCATTGGTGCAGTCAAGGCCAAGGCTTCGCGCATCATTGCAGTGGACATCAACCCGGCCAAGTTCGAGATCGCCCGTCAGTTGGGCGCGACCGATTGCGTCAACCCGAAAGACTATGACCGTCCGATTCAGGAGGTCATCGTTGACCTGACCGATGGTGGTGTGGACTTCTCCTTCGAGTGCGTTGGCAACGTGCAACTGATGCGTGCAGCGCTGGAGTGTTGCCACAAGGGTTGGGGCGAATCCGTGATCATCGGTGTGGCCGGTGCAGGTCAGGAAATCTCGACGCGTCCGTTCCAACTGGTCACCGGTCGCGTCTGGCGCGGCTCGGCCTTCGGTGGCGTGCGTGGCCGTAGCGAACTGCCAAGCTATGTCGAGATGGCTGAAAAGGGCGAAATCCCGCTCGATACCTTCATCACCCATACCATGGGGCTTGAAGACATCAACAAGGCTTTCGACCTGATGCATGAAGGCAAGAGCATTCGCAGCGTCATCCATTTCTGAGGTCAGCCATGAGCCTGGAAAACCTATCCTGCCAAAAGAGCTTTGGTGGCTGGCACAAGCGTTATCGGCACCGCTCTGAGGTGCTGGGGTGTGACATGGTCTTTGCGGTCTACCTGCCGCCACAAGCGGAGCAGGGCGGCAAGCTGCCAGTGTTGTACTGGCTGAGCGGCTTGACCTGCACGGACGAGAATTTCATGCAGAAAGCCGGTGCGCACAAGCTGGCTGCGGAACTGGGGCTGATTATCGTTGCCCCAGACACCAGCCCGCGAGGGCCGAAGGTACCGGGTGATCCGGACGGCGCCTGGGACTTCGGTCTTGGCGCGGGCTTCTACCTCAACGCCACCGAGCAGCCGTGGGCGGAGCACTACCGCATGCACGACTATGTGGTCGAGGAACTGCCCGCACTGGTCGAAGCGCACTTTCCGGCCTCCGACAAGCGCGGTGTCAGTGGTCACTCCATGGGGGGGCACGGTGCATTGGTTTGCGCCTTGCGCAATCCGGGTCGTTATCGCTCGGTCTCGGCGTTTGCCCCGATCAGCAACCCGATGGATTGCCCTTGGGGGCAGAAGGCGTTTTCCCGTTACCTGGGAGAGGAGCGCGCGCGTTGGCGTGAGTGGGATGCCAGCGTCTTGATTGCCGAGGCGAGCGAGCGGCTGCCATTGCTGGTCGATCAGGGTGATCGTGACGATTTCCTGGTCACTCAGCTCAAGCCGGAAGTCTTGGCCCAGGCTGCGCGTGCTGCGGATCATCCCCTGACGTTGCGCCTGCAGCCGGGGTATGACCACAGCTACTACTTCATCGCCAGCTTCATCGATGACCATCTGCGTCATCATGCCGCTGCGTTGCGCTAGGGGCTGCGGACAAATCAAGCCCAAGCCCGGGTAAAGCAGGTAGAATCACGCCCTGACTCAATCAGGGCGTTTTTCTATGCGTATTGGCCACGGCTACGATGTACATCGCTTCGCACAGGGCGATTTTATTACCTTGGGCGGTGTGCGCATTGCCCACTCTTCCGGGCTGTTGGCTCACTCCGACGGCGACGTGCTGCTGCATGCCCTGAGCGACGCCTTGCTTGGTGCGGCAGCATTGGGCGATATCGGCCGGCACTTTCCCGATACGGACCCGCAGTTCAAGGGCGCAGACAGCCGCGTGCTGTTGCGTCATGTGCTGGCCAAGGTCCAGGCCAAGGGGTGGAAAGTCGGGAATGTCGACGCAACCATCGTTGCCCAGGCTCCGAAAATGGCGCCCCATATCGAAACCATGCGCGCCCTGATTGCTGAAGACCTGCAGGTCGATATCGACCAGGTCAACGTCAAGGCCACCACCACCGAGAAGCTCGGTTTCACCGGGCGTGAAGAAGGCATTGCCGTTCACGCTGTTGCCTTGTTGCTGTCAGCATGACCGAACTTGAATTGCTTGGCCCGTGCGCATCGGGTCCATCCTTGGGGCATGCCGTGCTCAAGGCGACCGCGGAAGATTTTCAGGTCGACGAAGTACTCGATATCCCGCTCTCCGGTGACGGCGAGCACCTGTGGCTGTGGGTCGAGAAACGCGACCTCAACACCGAGGAAGCTGCCCGCCGTCTGGCTCGTGCAGCCGGCGTGCCGGTGCGTAACATCAGTTATGCCGGCCTCAAGGATCGTCAGGCCCTGACGCGCCAATGGTTCAGTCTGCACCTGCCGGGCAAGGCCGATCCGGACCTGTCTGGCGCAGAAAACGAAACCCTGCGAATCCTCAAGCGTGCCCGGCATAAGCGCAAACTGCAGCGCGGTGCGCACTCTGCCAACGGCTTCACCTTGCGCCTGACTCAACTGTCTGCAGACCCCGCTGCTCTCCAGGCTCGCCTGGAGCAGTTGCGCAGTGAGGGTGTTCCCAACTACTTCGGCACGCAGCGCTTCGGTCATAACGGCGGGAACATTGTTGATGCCCGTGACTGGGCGGCCCGCCAGGCCTTGCCGGAGCAACGCAATGTGCGGTCGCGGCTGCTTTCGGCTGCGCGCAGCTACCTGTTCAACCGGGTGCTGGCGGCCCGCGTTGCCAATGGCACCTGGAACCAGGCGCAGGTCGGTGACTTGCTGGCCTTCACCGACAGCCGCAGTTTTTTCCCGGCAGGGGAGGCTGAGTGCCAAGATCCTCGTCTTTCGATACTTGACCTGCATCCAACCGGTCCACTGTGGGGTGAGGGGCACTCTGCCACAGGTGGTGCTGTTGCTGAGTTGGAGCAGCGCATCGGCGAAGAAGAGGCGGCGTTGTGCCAATGGTTGAGCAAGGCCGGCATGAGTCACGAGCGACGCATTCTGCGGCTGCCCATTGGCGGTCTGACGTGGCATTATCCCGAGCCTGATATCCTGCAACTGGAATTCGTCCTTCCGGCCGGATGCTTCGCCACCGTTGTGGTGCGTGAACTCATCGACCTGGCGCCGGCAGGGCAGACGGACAGCCCATGCGTATTCTGATTTCAAACGATGATGGGGTTACTGCCCCCGGACTTGCCGCACTGCACGCTGCGTTGGCGGATTATGCCGAGTGTGTGGTGATTGCCCCGGATCAAGACAAAAGCGGCGCGAGCAGCTCGCTGACCCTTGACCGGCCGCTGCACCCGCAGACCCTGGCCAACGGTTACATCAGCCTCAATGGCACACCCACCGACTGCGTGCACCTGGGCCTTAATGGTCTGTTGCCGTATACCCCCGACATGGTGGTTTCGGGCATCAACCTGGGCGCCAACCTGGGCGATGATGTGTTGTATTCGGGTACGGTCGCTGCCGCACTGGAAGGGCGCTTCCTCGGTGGAACCTCGTTTGCGTTTTCGCTGTTGTCGCGTCTTCCCGACAATCTGCCAGCGGCTGCCTATATTGCCCGCAGGCTGGTCGAGGCGCAGAGCCGCCTGACATTGCCCCCACGCACAGTGCTTAACGTCAATATTCCGAACCTCCCGCTGGAGCACATCCGTGGTATCCAGCTGACGCGTCTCGGTCACCGTGCGCGTGCAGCTGCGCCGACCAAGGTGGTTAACCCGCGCGGTAAGGAAGGCTATTGGATCGCGGTGGCTGGCGATGCTGAGGACGGCGGCCCGGGCACCGATTTTCACGCGGTGATGCAGGGCTATGTATCGATTACCCCGCTGCAGCTCGATCGCACCTTCAATGAGGCGTTTGAACAACTCGATGGTTGGTTGGAGGGTGTGCTCTGATGCGTGAGGACGATCTGGTGCGCCGCGGTATTGGCATGACCTCTCAGCGAACCCGTGAGCGACTGATCCAGCGGTTGTGTGAAGAGGGGATCTCCAATCCGCAGGTGTTGGAGGTCATTCGCCGCACGCCACGCCATCTGTTCGTCGACGAAGCGCTGGCGCACCGCGCCTACGAGGATACAGCGCTGCCGATTGGTAACAACCAGACCATCTCCCAGCCCTTTATTGTGGCGCACATGAGTGAGTTGTTGCTCGAAGCGGGTCCGTTGGACAAAGTGCTGGAGATTGGCACGGGTTCTGGTTACCAGACCGCGATTCTGTCGCAGTTGGTTGAGCGAGTGTTTTCGGTTGAACGCATCAAGGTGCTGCAAGACCGGGCCAAGGAGCGTTTGCTCGAACTCAATCTGCGTAACGTGGTGTTCCGTTGGGGCGATGGCTGTGAAGGTTGGCCAGCCCTGGCCCCTTACAATGGGATCATCGTCACTGCGGTTGCTCCCGAGGTTCCGCAAGCCTTGCTTGATCAGCTTGCGCCCGGTGGGCGCATGGTCATTCCGGTGGGCGCTACAGGAGAGTTGCAGCAGTTGATGTTGATCGTTCGTGAGGAGAACGGTTTCTCCCAGCGTGCGATGGGGGCGGTGCGTTTTGTGCCATTGCTCAACGGCCCGGTGGCTTGAGCCAGGCTTTTTTCTGCGTGAGCGAATTCTGCTGCAGGCTGCAGGTCTATTTGCCAGGCCTGAGCAAACATCCTGAGTAAATTTGTGCTGCGTGAGCCCGCCGCAATAGGCGCACGCTCAGTTATAATTGCAACATTATTTCATTTTCCTTATCGGTCACCATTAGAGGGAGCGGCGGGTGAGTCACACAGTCATTCGGCAGCGTATGGGTCTATCGAGCTTCAGGCTTCTGGTGATTGCACTTGCCTTTGGTACGCTGGTTACGGGTTGTTCCAGCACTTCTTCGAGCAGCGTTGGCGTGGTGGACCGCAATAATGCGGCGCCCAAGCGTCCTGCCGTGACCACAGGGCAGTACGTCGTACGTCCAGGTGATACCCTGTTCTCCATCGCTTTCCGATACGGTTGGGACTACAAGGCGTTGGCTGCGCGCAACAATATTGCGCCGCCCTATACCATTCGTCCTGGGCAGGCTATTCGTTTCGATGGCCGTTCCGGTGGTGCGTCGGGTACTCCCTCCCAGACCGTGGTCAGCAGCTCCTCGTCGTCAAGTAAAACTACGGTTACCCGGCGCCCGGTGGGTACCCCGGCGCCTTCCAAAAGCACCTCGTCGAGTGCCGCCAGCAGCGTGCCTGCGCCCGTTCAGGTGCCGGCATCGGAGCGTGCTGTGGGGGGCTGGGCATGGCCTGCGAGTGGTGTGTTAATTGGTAAATTTGCTTCAAACGGTAGTTTGAATAAAGGCATTGATATCGCCGGTGATTTGGGACAGCCTGTTTTTGCTGCGTCTGATGGTTCAGTGGTGTACGCCGGAAGTGGCTTGCGGGGCTACGGCGAGTTGGTAATTATCAAGCACAGCGACACCTACGTCAGTGCTTACGGTCATAACCGTAGGCTGTTGGTTCGGGAGGGGCAGCAGGTCAAGGCAGGGCAGACAATTGCCGAGATGGGGTCCACGGGTACTGACCGGGTGAAGCTTCATTTTGAGATTCGCCGTCAGGGGAAACCTGTAGATCCGTTGCAATTCCTGCCGCGTCGTTGACCGCTTGTGCCTTGCCTGTTCCTTCGCGTAGTGGGGACAGGCTCCAGCGCTACCAAGGATCAGGTGACGCTCGAGTCTGAGTTCGAACTCAGCAAAGGACTATAACAATGGCTCTCAGTAAAGAAGTGCCGGAGTTTGACATCGACGATGAGGTTCTCCTGATGGAGGCCGGTATCGTTTTGGAAACGGATGTGGTGTCAGACGAACCTGCTGTATCTTCGGTTCGGACCAAAGCCAAACACGGCTCGTCACTCAAACAGCACAAGTACATCGACTACACCCGAGCACTTGATGCTACTCAGCTTTACCTGAATGAAATCGGATTCTCACCCCTGCTTTCGCCTGAGGAAGAAGTTCATTTTGCGCGGCTGTCGCAAAGTGGTGATCCTGCTGGGCGTAAGCGCATGATCGAGAGCAACTTGCGTCTGGTGGTAAAAATTGCCCGGCGCTATGTGAATCGGGGGCTTTCGCTGCTTGACCTCATCGAGGAAGGCAACCTGGGGTTGATCCGTGCTGTCGAGAAGTTCGATCCTGAACGTGGTTTCCGTTTCTCTACCTATGCCACCTGGTGGATCCGGCAGACCATCGAACGGGCGATCATGAACCAGACCCGTACCATCCGCTTGCCGATCCATGTGGTCAAGGAGCTGAACGTTTACCTGCGTGCTGCTCGGGAACTGACCCAGAAGCTCGATCACGAACCGTCGCCGGAAGAGATTGCCAGCTTGCTGGAGAAGCCTGTTGGTGAGGTCAAGCGCATGCTGGGCCTTAACGAGCGCGTGTCTTCAGTCGATGTTTCGCTGGGGCCTGATTCTGACAAGACCCTGCTCGATACCCTCACTGACGATCGACCGACTGACCCCTGCGAGTTGCTTCAGGACGATGATCTGTCCCAGAGCATCGACCAGTGGCTCAGTGAGTTGACTGACAAGCAACGTGAGGTGGTGATTCGCCGTTTTGGCTTGCGCGGCCATGAGAGCAGTACCCTTGAGGATGTTGGCTTGGAGATCGGTCTGACCCGGGAGCGGGTTCGCCAGATCCAGGTTGAGGGGCTAAAGCGCCTGCGCGAGATTCTGGAGAAGAACGGTCTGTCCAGCGAGTCGCTGTTCCAGTAACGCCGATGCAGTGAAAAACACCCCGACTGGTTCGGGGTGTTTTTGTTGTGCGCCAGGCATGGCGCGTTGCGCGTTAGCGCAACCCGTTTGGCTGTGGTGGCTGAATGGGTGACTTG